>CAZUSP010000036.1:0-1524 GCA_964623505.1 uncultured Candidatus Saccharibacteria bacterium | reverse complement strand
AATGCCTGCTCAGAAGCGGATTTAACCCGTTAGGTGGTTTTATATCTAACGGGGTTTTGCGTTAACTTCAAATCCGAGTTGCGGGCTGCAATATTAAGTTTACACTTTATTCCATGAATGAAATGTAAAGTTAGGGAATCGGGAGATAATCAAGGCCTAACTGCCGTAATCTTTGTTCGAACGCTTGAATCCATTCGCTTAAAGACTTAAGTGCCATATATAAATCTCCTCGGATTGCCAATTCTTGTTCTATATCTGTGACTCCCACTGAAACTATACGGTTTACGGCCTCACTTATAGTTTTTTCTCCCAGGGTTATATCAAGGGGTGCAACCTGATTTCCCCAGACTTTTTCTTCAAAATATCCTATACGCAAGCCTGCCTCTAATATGCGTTTCATTAATTTGAAATGCCAATACATTTCATTGTTGAACTTCTGAGACAACTCGTGAAGACGATATTCTTCTTCCTCGCTGAGGTTTTCCCGTTTTCTTAACGCAAACAGCTCTTCTGTTTCTTCCTTTGCGAGTTTGTTTGCCTGGAGTTTCTCTCCCATCAAATAAGCACTTCCAATCATATCTTTTATAGAGGCATGCCATGTCCATATAGGAGGGCTGTCCATTATCCAAGCCGTGCCGCCAAGGGTTATTCCCGAACCTCTTATAGACATGGTAGCCAGGATTGTTTGTTGGTTGTGAGGGTTTTTATAATCTACGCCTGCCTGGGTAAGGCGTTTATCGCCAATTATAATAATGCTTAAAAGAGGCGGTGCGCGGGGATTGTCCCCAAAGAGGAATTTTCTGTCCTCAGGGGTAAGTTCACGTCCGACTTTTTTATATACATCGGAGTCTTTTAATATTATTACAAGATCAAAATCATTAGGAACAGATACCTCTTCGACAGGGTTTTGTGTTTTAAATCCCCAGAGAAAGCTGCCCTCTAGCATAACACTTAATATCTTGCCCTCTACATCTTCAAGCGTCTCTTTTATGGGTTCACCTGTGATGGCACCGCGCATATTTCTATTTAGCCATTGTGCGAGCTTCTGGGGGAATTGCTGCAAATTAATAGAGAGGATTCTTCTTTCTACCTCATTTTTTGCAGTCATCTCAAATATATCCCAGTAGTAATTATTAGATTCGAGTGTCCGGTGTATCTCTTCGGGCGAGATAGGGATTAAACCCCGATTTTCAGAAGAGGGTTTTAAAATCCAGGCTTGATGGATATCCCTGGTTCTTCGGAACTCTGAATAATATTTTGCGGAACTGAAATGCGATGGGATGCTTTCAGCATGGGGTATGGGATGGGATATGCATTTAAGAGAAAACAAAAATAATGAGAAGTATCCGATAAAAAGATATTTTTTCCTCATCTTATTTGCCCTTTCTAATTCCCCTTCTACAATAAATATAACACATTCTTCTTATTTTTCAAGGGCATCCGCTTTTATTTGACATGTCTTTTATTTCTCTGCTATACTCTACACAATCCTTATTCGTGGTCATTAGATAAAAATTCGTGGTA
>CAZUSP010000035.1:0-1533 GCA_964623505.1 uncultured Candidatus Saccharibacteria bacterium | reverse complement strand
CGCAGGGGCGTGGCGATCTCGGCGGAGGATTGCCGCGCAGCACTGGCGATGAGGTCGTGGGAGATTGCCGCGTCGCTGCGCTCCTCGCAATGACGACACAGTGCGGTCATCTCGAGCCCCGCCTTTTTCTGTCATCGCGAGCCCATTTTTTCTTGTCATCGCGAGCCCCGCAGGGCGTGGCGATCTCAGCATTGCAGTTCTTTTTCATATGCCCGTCATCTTGCCGCACGGCAAGCTGTGCCAGAATCGACGTGTTTTTATTCGGAGGCATTTCATGCGCACCCATCCCGGCATCGCCCTCGGCGCCCTCGTTCTCGTCCTTCCCCTGACCCTGGTCGGCTGTGGTGACAAGGCCGAGGGCGAAAAGACCGCCACCCAAGTGGTGGCCAAGGTCAACGACGACGAAATCACCGTGCACCAGCTCAATCTGGAACTGTCGGGCCTGCAGGGCGCCAGTCCCGAGCAGGCCAAGCAGGCATCCGGCCAGGTGCTGAAATCCATGGTCGACCAGCAACTCCTCGTCCAGCAGGCCCTGGAGGACAAGCTGGACCGCGATCCCCAGTTCCAGCAGCGCCTGGAGGCCACGCGCCGCAAGCTCCTGGCGCAGGCCTACGTCGAGAAGCTCACCGCCAGCACGGCCCCGCCGACCCAGGCCGAGGTGGACGCCTATCACGCCAAGCACCCCGAATTGTTCGCCGAACGCCGCATCTACCGGTTGCAGGAGATCAGCGTGCAGGTCAATCCCGGCAACGTCGAAGCGGTCAAGGCGCAACTGGCCCAAGGCAAGAACCTGAACGACTTCGTCCAATGGCTGAAGGCGCAGAACATCCCCGCCCGCGCCACCCAGACCACCAAGGCCGCCGAACAACTGCCCCTGGAAATCCTGCCCCGCCTGCACGCGCTCAAGAACGGCCAGGCCCTCACCCTGAACGTACCGGGCGCCCTCAACATCCTGGTGGTGGCCGATTCCCAGACCCAGCCCATGTCCAAGGAACAGGCGCAGCCGGTGATCGAGCGCTTCCTGCTCAACAGCAAGAAGCGGGAAACCGCCGAAGCCAGCCTGAAGGCTCTGCGCGACAAGGGCCAGATCGAATACCTGGGCGACTATGCCAATCTGGGCAACAAGGCCGACGCCTCCGCTCCGACCGCCGCCACCCCTGCGGCACCGGCGGCTCCGGCGCCTGCCGCGGCCGAGGCCCCCGCAGCAGATAGCCAGGCCATCGAGAAAGGCATCAGCGGGCTGAAGTAAGCCCTGCCTGTCGGGCTGAAGCCCGACAGCATAGAACGCTGGGTGGCGGTGTCGGACTGAAACCCAACGCCCATGTCGGCCCGCCGCCCTGGACGATGAAACGCGGATCGACCATGAAAACCCTGGATTGTCGCGCTTCGCTCGCAATGACGACCTTCCTCCGTCATCGCGAGGGCCAAAGGCCCGTGGCGATCCAGGGAGTCGGTTGGGTTGGGGGTGGCGGCGGCAGTAACCTGGATTGCCGCGTCGCTTCGCTCCTCGCGATGACGGCCAAGGCGTTATTG
>CAZUSP010000034.1:1073-1539 GCA_964623505.1 uncultured Candidatus Saccharibacteria bacterium | reverse complement strand
AGTACGGCAATATCCCCAAGTCCTGCCTGCAGTAAGCCACTTCCCTTCTTGTAATTAATAAACCATATCCTTCATTTAACCTATTTCTTAATTCCTCGTCTGTGTATGGCCTTTTGAGCCGGCCATTACAAATGCCCGCCCTCTCCTCATTCAAGATTGCTTTTATATACCTTTTTACCATGTCCTTTCTACCGGCAAAAAAGGAGCTTAACGAAACTTCCTCCCCCTGGGGGGTGATAACAGATAGTCTGCGTATAACACGGGATATCCTACTTGCATCTACTAAGACAGAGCTACGGCTACTTTCCCTAGAGTTAGAGATAATCCTTGCCAGCTCTGACCTTGTGAGAGGCTTCAAATCCAATTCACTATTCGATTCGAAGTAATCTCTCTGATAGTCTAGTATTCCTTTTAGAATCTCATGAGTTATCAGGTTTCTGGTATTGATGCGTCTCAATTTACTCAG
>CAZUSP010000034.1:0-1063 GCA_964623505.1 uncultured Candidatus Saccharibacteria bacterium | reverse complement strand
TCTTTTTCTCCTCCTTCGTTAGCTTTAGGTTGTTCATCCTCCTTCGCAGTTCCTCGTCATTGACTTGGTATTCTATGGAAAATTCCCTCTGGGTATAGTGGATAGAAAATTTTGCTCCCTTTTTAACCTTAGCAATAACTCCGACTTGGGCTAAGGCTGTAGCGTTCTTCTGCCTCAGTATCTTCGCGTCTGGAAGCGGCTTAGGAATTATAATGCTTTCCTGAGCTGACCTTTTATAGAGTGGTAATCCTTCGACCTCGCTAATGAAAGTAATGAATCTCTCTACGCTACACTCCAGAAAATTTGCCAGAATTATCTTGCCGACGAGCTCATTCTGTTTCCTCTTCCCCATCATGATGAAGCAGCTTTTTGTCGTAGCACCATGTGCGTTTCCTTTCTACATTTATCCAAGAACCTGTCATATTACAATGAAACGAGCTTCCCATTACCACTTTTGCAATCGGCAAATTAGCTATTTTCCTTTCCTCCTCATGTCTATTTTTCTCCAGCCTTTTGAGTTTGGCTACAGTATTTGTATTTATTTTCGGCCTCATGGTTTTTGGCTCTCACTCTCCTTCTTTGATAGCCAGTTATCAACCACGTCTTTCCTGAAGCGTAACTGCTGACCAATCTTGCTTACCGGTATTTCCTTGTTCCTAACCAGGCGATAAACACTTGCCCTTGAAATCCGCAGGTATCTAGCGACCTCATCAGCGGTCATCAATCTGGGTTTGTCCTTGTTTGAGGCTTTCAATTGCCTTGTTGTCCCTTTCCTAATTATATTTGTACCTTAAGCCTGACTAAAATGGACTACGCATTAGTCAATGCTTTCAAACATTACTTAGTGCTATATAAACGATAGCAACAAGATAAAATATTGTCAAGTATTTAACAGGTATCTTCAGCTCTGTATATCTTCAGCACAAGAGGGCACTGGTGATTGGAGAGAATCTGACATTTCCCAGACTTGGTCTCTGGCAGGTGATTGCAGGCTTAAAAGACACAAAGCGCCCAAATGTGCAGTACCGGGTTGGTCATCAACCGCCTCGAGGGGACACTATGT
>CAZUSP010000033.1:0-1618 GCA_964623505.1 uncultured Candidatus Saccharibacteria bacterium | reverse complement strand
GACACTCTTAGTAAATTCAAGGAATTCTTCTCTAGATATAGTGCTATCCCTCCCCAAAGGCTTCTTCCGGCTAAACGTTCCTTTGGAAAAAACTAGAATATACTCATGAATGTCTCTCAGCGTTGGATTAGCTGCCGAAAGCCAACTTCCCCAGGCCGTAGAGGGACTAGAACCGGAAGCCTTGTTCCAGATAACCTCACCTCTCATCAAGAAGCCCAGTTCAAGCATGTCTTCAATGATAAAGGAATGAAGCGGAATATACGGTTTTCTACCTAAGTTAGCGATGTTTATGCAAGCCCTACCTCCCGGAACGAGAACCCTGTGAACTTCCTTCCACACCCTCATTAAGAACTGACGATACTCTTCAAGAGTCAAGTTTTCATCGTATTCCTTGCCTACATTGTATGGTGGCGAGGTAACCATCAAATGCACACTGCTTGGTGGTAGTTCCCCCATGCTTTCACTAGACTTGCAAAAAATCCTGTCCATAAATTCGCTAGGAATAGGATTCTCCTCATACTTGGTCTTGGTTTCCTGTGGCAACCCTTCATACAGTCTGCTGGAATAGAAAGGAGTGGCATCATGATTTATTCGCCCAGGGGAACCGAAAGCACTTGTTTTGGTACCATTTCTTCTTTTTTGGGTATGTTTCATCGAGAATAAAAGCTCCTTCTTAGTACTGGAATCAAATTTGATACCTTCACTTTCCCCTCTTTAATTTTCTTGAAAGGGAAGTTCTGCTCCCATCTACAGCAACCCAAGGATTGCACCCATAATGTAACGGTACTCTCGTCTTTGCGGACTGCCACTCCATAAATGAACGGGCCTGGTTCCTTATGATGAGGGCGCTCGCAGATAGGACATATCCACTCTTTTCCATGTTGGGCAACCCATTCGGGGAAAAATTCCTTGCTGATTTCCTGAATTTGCACATCCTCAACTACAGGCAGGGCAATACTTTTTATCTCGCTTCCCTTTTTCCTCTTCTCCTGGACACTTTTTATCATTCTTCTCTCCATAGATCTACCCATCTTTTATAGGAATTAAACTCTATCTTCGTTCTTTGCCAGTTTATTTCAATCCTCTTGGAGTCACTATCTTCAACTAATGCCGATAATGCTTCTTTAGTAATTTCAACGCCCCTTGGATTTGTTCCTGCCTTGGGGAGTTTGATATAATTCTGCCCGTCCATTTCGTCGAAAAGCCTTTTCTGGACCTCTAATGGAATATAATAAAATCCACCAAAGTCACTCCAGTTGATTTGAACAAGCAAAATATCACAATGAGGATAATAGCTTTCACGAAATTCTCTTGCCTTCTGAGCATCAACAGTCCATATAAGTTTGACACCACCGAAACTCTTGCCTGTAATTGTCTTAATTGATAGTGGTTCTCCGAATAGTTCTGCATCTACTTCTGACTCTGTGATAGGAATTTTAGTTTCTACATTTGCCTCACCGAATTTATAAATGAGTAGCGCAACTATTATTCTTTCACGAACAGAGCCAACTTCCATTCCAGTTTTGCCTGCCCTTGAACTTTCCAATTCAGCAAGTTGAAATGAATAAGGCAGGCGCCCTTTGATCTTCTCAACAAGGTTTTCGTCATCAAATATTTC
>CAZUSP010000032.1:0-1623 GCA_964623505.1 uncultured Candidatus Saccharibacteria bacterium | reverse complement strand
CCAGCGGGACCTGGCCGAGCTTCAGAAACTGATGCCGCGTGAGGTCGGCCGAAACCCCGAAGCCACCCCCTCCTACGTAAACCAAGGCGAGCCTGCATCCAGGCCGGCAAGACAAACCGCCGCCGGAACCGGACGCAGCCCCATCCGGCGCGGTACCAAGCCCCCGTTTTCCTTCCGACCGTCAGCCAGGATGTATCCTCGGCAGCTTTTTCCGTGCCGGGCGGCAGGCCTGATGCCCGGTTCTTTTTTCTTTTCTTGCAGATTTTGCTTGCAAAGCGGGCCGCGGATGCTTAAAAGAGCTCAGATTCTAGAACTACAAGCCTATGAAAACCGAAGCCATTCGTCCTCTAGTGTTGGGAGCAGTCTTTGCGCTGGCATCCTCCGCTCTGGCGCAAATCACCTATTACAGCCAGAACTTCGAGGCGGACACTACAGGGAGCTGGGCGATCAATACGCTCGGCACGGGTTCCGACGCGAATTTCTTCTTTGATTACGGCACCCTCGCCGGCATCCCGAAAGCTCCGAACTCGGCCGTCTCCGACAGCACCTTCGGCCTGCGCCTGCGGGCGAACCAGTTTGGCAGCACGGCCACCTTCCCCGGTGGCGTCAGCGTATCGCCCCTCGGCCTGAATCTTACGGGAGACTACATCCTGCGGTTTGACATGTGGCTCAATTACAACGGCCCGCTTAACGGTGGCGGCAGCGGCTCCACCCAGATCAGCGGCGCGGGCATCGGCACGGCGGGCACTACAACCCAGATCGCCGGCGGCGTTCAAGACAGCATCAACTTCGGCGCCAGTGGTGATGGCGGAAGCACGGTGGATTACCGGGCCTACGCGCCCGCCGCCCAGACGGGCTATACGGATGCCAGCGGCGTGTTCGCCGCCGGAACAACCGCCGGCGTGCGGAACAACACGCATGCCTATTACTCCGGCTTTGGCGGGGAGGTCGCACCAGCCGCCCAACTCGCCCTGTATCCCGGGCAGACCGGCGCGACGTTCGCGGGTTCTCAAGGTTTCGCCTGGCGCGCGGTTGAGATCGCGAAACTGGGCACTACGGTGACGTGGACGGTTGACGGCCTGCTGATCGCCACGGTGGACTTGACCGCCGCCGGCACGCTGGGCGGTGGGAACATCCTGTTCCAGCACTACGACATCAATTCGACTGTTTCGGCTGACTCGCTTTCGCCGGCCCTGTTGTTCGGCCTGTTTGACAATGTGACGGTGTTCATTCCCGAGCCCGCCACTTTGGCGCTGGTTTTGCTGGGTGGCATCGGGATGCTCGTTCACCTGCGCCGCCGCAGGTAATTTTGTTCAAGCGCCTCCCCAACCGCCCGGTTTCCGGGCGGTTTTTTTATGGGGGCTTTGCACAGCCTGCTTGAAAACGCGCACGACACGCGGGACGGCCTGCAGCAAACGGCGCAAGGCCGCTCCCATGGCAGGCCCAGTCCTTTGGCCGGCCGGATTTCCCGTGGGATATTTGCCGAAGGTTGTCTCGCTCGAACCGCCGAATGCCAACAGGCATGACAACCTGCGCAACGCGCTCTTGGATGTGGACGAACACGCGAGCGCCGCATTGCATTACGCGGAGGTTCTCGCTATTCACCCCGGAGATGAAGCTGCG
>CAZUSP010000031.1:0-2160 GCA_964623505.1 uncultured Candidatus Saccharibacteria bacterium | reverse complement strand
CGGCTAGTCAAGAGAATCGTCAACGGTAGACCATGTACACGTGAACAAAACGTCATTTGGTTCAACAGGTGTTCAAACAGGCAAGGCGACAGGATTCTTAACTCCCTCCCTATAGATGATTCGAATCACCTCGTGCTACCATAGAAGAAAGACTAACAACCCCAAGAGGTTCGTGGCATCATTGTGAGCAGCCTCATCCTTGACTTATCAAGTTCCATTGAGAATAATGCTTACTAGCAACGATTAAAGGCCATGGCTGCCAAATATAAGTACTACATCATTTCGGGCTTCATTCCTGCATATCAACACAGATTTGGCATGATTCTTCCTCCCGGCATGTTCAAAAATGAAAATGTTAATGAAGCTAGTCGTTATTATCGAAATGTGAGAGCGAGGCTACCTACAACTAGAAAGATTATGGACTTTGACAAGAATACATCACTCTACTTCCTGAAATATGTCGTTGATGATTTAATTATGATGATCCGAGCGGTAAAATTTGCCGATGCGGTGAAGGTGTTTGATTCACTCAGATGTCTATTAGCTCTAGCCTATCATGATTATAGCGAGGACACAGACATAATTCCTATGAATCATAAGCCAAACTATTCTAAGCTCAGCATACAAGATTTGGCTACTCTGACCGGAGCTTTTGATTCTGACTTGTTTTCAGTTGAAATTCGTAGCGGAATCCAAGTTACAGACCAACGAATACTCAATATAAAAGAGCAATTAATTAAAACATATCTTTGCCCAAGTATACGGAGGGCATTAGCCTGTTTCTATCAGAGTCAGGTTATATATTACACTCATCTTGTTGGTTCCTACGTTGCCGCACATTCGAGACCTGAACTAATTGGCGCAAGCCAAGAAGAATACCGACAACACAATTTTCGCTACCAAGAAAAGTTACATGCCTCATTACTCATGTGCTATCGCGGAATTGAGGCAATATATTCTAAGAATTTTCGCACTGAAGATTTTAAGAAGGCACACAGGAAGAAATTAGAATTATATCTGGATAGTAAGTTACCTAATTCGCCAAGCCGTTCGCATTACTTGCTGAGGTTCTACTGCCAACGGGAGGCTCATCCACCAAGATACAAGCTTATCGTTACTATGCTTGAAGTAATCTTCCGTGCGCGCAACCGAGCAGCGCATGGCCACCAGTGGGCGCGTAAACATAGGCTCGAGACCTTTGGTAGCGATCTGGTTGACGAATCCAAGTTTTTCTTAGCGCACCTTATCGGTAGTGCACTATGATAACAAAAAGCCAGAATGTCGATAATTAAGCTCCTACAGTCTTATAAGGGAGGACATCCAATTACTTCAAGCACTTAACTGGATGAGTTTCCCTGACTTTTTCCCTTTTTGTCGGCTAATCGACTGGGATTTTACATTCGACCAGTCGTGCCAAACTGATAGTTTTCTCTTGAGCCATCATCCTTGCCTCACTCTGCACTTGACCTACCCAACCCATTGTGGAAAGGCTGACCAACACGCTCTCTTTACGAAAGAACAAATAATATTTGAAACTGTATCCTATGTTCTCCTGCCAGCCCTTTGCTTCGTCTCCTATACCAGGCACGTTCCATTCAGCGCCAAATAACTTCAAGTCTACCGGAATAGGGCTAGCTTCCTTAAAAACCCGTTTTGCCTTCTCCTCTGACTTATAGACAGCCACGGCGTTATCTATAGAAAATATGCTAACATAAGTCCTGCCCATAAATTTGCTTTGCCCTGAGAACACTATTTTGTATCCATCCCTAATATCTGCAGGGTTAACCACAATCATTGGGCGACCGTAACTTCTCTTAATTTCTCCAGTATAGTCAGCATTGGGGATCATCCCCGTGAGGTCTATGTCTGCGCTTATGTCCTTGGAAGACAGAGCTATATCCCTACTCTTAGGCATTGTGGGGCTGGCTGCATTGCACCCAGACACGAAGGAAAGAACAAAAAACAAACTCAGAACTAATGTTAGGTAGCGCTTCATTTCATCTCTAAGTATACCATACTCATTATACTCATTATACTCGTTATATTCCTGCCCGCTCATTGCGGATAGGAGGAGTCGAATCCTCAACAATCTTGTTGTATAGGTCATCGGCCTTTTGAGACGTGTATCCTGGTGACCTACTCAGTGTGACACATGACACG
>CAZUSP010000030.1:0-2217 GCA_964623505.1 uncultured Candidatus Saccharibacteria bacterium | reverse complement strand
ACAGGCCGAGGAAGCGGCCCTGCCGGATCGGGCCCCGGCTGGCGTGCCCCTCCACTAATCGGGTCGGTGTGCCGATCAGCCTACGCATGAACAGCGATACCCATCTGCTCGCCTATCTCGCCCTGGCCTCCTGGTTGCAGTGCATGCTCGTGGATTGGCTAGGCCTGGTTTACCTGCCGCTCTGGTTCCCCATCCTGGCGGTGCTCTACGCGACAAGCTGCCTCGGCCTGCACCTTGTTCGCCGAAGCGGCTTGCCGATGCCGTGGATCATTCCCTGGGGTGGCGCCCTGGTTCTGGCCTGGTGCCTGTTCATCCTCTACGGGGCGCTGCTCGACAGCGTCCAGTTGCAGAATCTGGTCGAGGCGCCATCACGTGCCGGCCTGGCTTTGCTGTTCGTCAACGGCCCGCTGGTGGCGCTGGCTGCCTCGGCCATCCTGGCGTATCCGCTCGCTGTGCTCTATGGCCGGCATGCGGCCGCGATGAGCGTGGTCATCGCCCTGCCGATATTCAGCATCTCACTCGACTTGCTGTCGTCTTCCAGCGCCACTGGATTCGCTTTCGTACTTACCGCGCTGGATAGCGTCTGGTTCTATGTGGCGCTGCGGACCGTACCGGCCTGGGCGTTCCGGCGCCTGGGCGGCGGCTGAGGGCATACCCTTGAACCTTTCCCACCTGGCTTGCAGAGCATGACCACACCCCCGACGAACGCATACCCGAGTCCTTTCTATGCGCAGTTCGAGGGTGCCATTGAGTACCGCCTGCGGTTTCCCGTGGACAGGGACGGGGTGGGACCCGACTGGATGGAGTCGGGCGAACTGGTCGCCGGCGCTTTCCAGCAGAATTCGGATGAAATCGAGGCCGTCGACCTGGGAGCGGGCAGGTACCGCCTGGCGTACAAGCCAGCCGGCCCGTTCTCCGGGTTGCGCCTGAACTGGGGCGACGAGTTCTTTGCGGAAGAGGCGGGCCGGAACCGGCTGCGCCTGCTGCGCGTCGCCACCCCTCTCGCCTATCGGCATTACCGGTTCATCGTGCCGCGCGGCTTTGACAACGAGAACCCGCTTGCCCTGCTGGTTCACCGCTTTGGCGGCGGCTGGGAAACCGTCATGGGCGGGATCCTGACGCTCAGCGTGCCGTTGACCGTGGCAGAGGATTTCGAGCGGGCGGCTCGGCAACAGGGCCTGCTTCCGCCGGTTGCCAATCGGAACCAGACGTTCAGGTGATTTTTCGAGGGGCCTCGCAATGGCATGGCATCACCCTAAGCCACACGCCCTCTAAGGTGGCGAATGACCGCAACGTTTCGGGTGCGTCCGTTGCAAGACGTCCTGCGACTACAGACGCAGTTCGACATCCGCATTCTTACCAGGCCAGACCGCCAGAAGGTGAAGCAGGACATCACGCAGTCCGTGACGGGTGCGGACGACCCACTGCCGCTCTGACGTCGCATTGTCAGCACCGGCAACGCAGGCGCGGGGTCGGGATGCGGGTCCGCCCCCCTGGAGCAGGCTGAATCGTCGACTGACGTGGCGATGGACGACATCCAGAAGAAGCGTTCAAGGCTCGGCTGAATCCGTGTCGAGAACTTCCCGGATGGCCCGGGCGATCTTCCTGCCCCCCTGGCTGGAGGGCTCGATGGGCGACAGCGCGGAATAATCTTCCTGTTCGGTGCAGATCTCGCGCAAATCGACGATCCGGAAGCCGGCCCTCAGGGTCTCGCGCACGATTACATCGTTGTAGAGGGATAGGGCCGTCTTCAGGGAAGCGGGCAAGCCCGGCACGGCCTCGTAGACAGTACAAACCGTGACCGTGCGGCCCAGTGCCGCAGCCCGCTCCATGAGCAGTCGGAATTGCCGCGCGAAGACCGCCTGCACCGGCGCGAGGACCGCCAGCGCCGACAGCACGTCGTGTACCGGTTGCTTGAGTTGTGCCACCTGGCGCAGAGCGTCGTTGCCGCCGCTACTGATGACGAGATGCGAGGTGGTGGCGTGCAGGCCATCCAGTTGCCGTGCCACGTCCACCGTCACCGAGCCATCCACCGCCCGCAGTTCCACGGTCCACCCAGAGGGAAGGGATTCCGCCAGTTGCTCGATCACCGCCGGCTCACCCGGTACATAGGCCGCGTTGTCGAAGATCGAATCGCCCAACAGGACCACATGCGACATCGTCGTTCCTCTCCGTTGCATATCAGGAAAGGAATTATGGGTGCTGGCTGGCTCGTCA
>CAZUSP010000029.1:0-2232 GCA_964623505.1 uncultured Candidatus Saccharibacteria bacterium | reverse complement strand
CGCGCGAAGCGCGGCCAATCTCCTCGGCCAAAAATCTGAAAGTTTAATCTTGGTGCCGAGGGCGGGACTCGAACCCGCACGACCTTGCGGTCAGAGGATTTTAAGTCCTCATTGTCTACCGGTTCCAACACCTCGGCTGGAGGCCTGGGCGGGAATTGCACCCGCGGATAAGGGTTTTGCAGACCCTCGCCTTGCTGCTTGGCTACCAGGCCCTACTTTAGCTCTATTTGATCTAATAGTTCGGCCACCCTTCTGGCTGTCTCGGTGCCACGATCCGGATAAAAACCCACCTCGGGCATCAATCTCATTCTTAATTTACCTGCTAATTGTTTTTTAATCAATCCCTTCTTTTCGTTCAGCTTTTGAATAACCTTTTCTTCCATCTTGGTCGGCCAAACTTGAACATAGGCCCGAACATAATCAAACTTGGGAGAAAGCTCCGTTGAACCCAGCGTCACTCTGTCGGCCGGCCAGTCCATCTGGTTGATGATAATAGCCAGTTGACGACCAATCTCTCGATTTATTCTTTCCGCCCGATAAACCATGGTCAAACCATATTAATAAAATAGGCCTCGATCAGGTCACCCTCGGCAATCCGGCCCGTTCCTTCGTAAAGAATGCCGGCTTGTTGTCCCCTGGGCACAACCTCGGCTTTCTTTTTCCGGCACTCGAGGGTGATGATATTTCCCTGACCAATTTTTTCTTTACCCCGAAAAACATCCAGCTTCGCATTTTTCTCTATTTGACCGCTGATAACGTTGCCGCCGATGATCTGCCGATTCTTTTCTGTTTTAAAGATGGCCAAGACCTCTAATTTGCCAACCTCTCTTCTGGCTGGCTCCAGCTTGCGACGTTTCTTTAGACCTTCCGCCACATGCTCGGTCAGATCATAGATTAGGTCAAAGTTCTTGAAACGAACGGCCGCCTTGTCAAGCAATGCTCCTGCCCCCGAACTAAGGCCGACGTTGAAGCCAATTATCTCGGCGCCTGTTGTCTGGGCTAAATTGACATCGTTCTGAGTTACCTTCCCAGTCCTAGCCTCGACAATATTAATCTTAACCTTTGCTTGATGAATTTCCCTGAGCACTGCCTGAATCGCCTCCAATGAAGACTGAACATCCGCCTTAATAATCACATTGTAGCCATCTTCGGCCATATTCAATCGGCTTGATAACTCTTCTTTGGCCTGAGTGGCGGCTTCACCGATATCCCTGTAAACCTGAAACCACTCACCCACTTGGGGAACTTGATTCAAGCCGAATATGATCGCCGCCTCGCCAGGTTCGACTTGTTTGACCGGGTTCTCATCTGGATCAAAGAGGCCTTTGATCCGTCCGAAACTGGAGGGCGTGCCAACAACATCTCCGCTTTTTAAGACACCCTGATCAACGATGATTGTCGCCATTGATCCACGGCGTGAATCCTGACGGGCTTCAATAATTATTCCCCGGCTCACTCCTTTTATCTCAGCCTTCAGCTCCTCCATTTCAACCATCAACAGAATCATATCCAGCAAGGCGTCCATTCCGGTGCCTTTTTTAGCCGAAATCTCCAGAGCCGGAACCGAACCGCCCATCGATTCAACTGTTAGGCCGGCTTTATTCAGCTGGCCTTTGATGGCATTGATCTTTTCTGAAGAAACATCTATTTTATTGAAAGCAACGATGGTCGGCAGTTTTGTTTCCTTTAAATAAGAGATGGCTTCTTTGGTCTGGGGCTGGATGCCCTGATCAGCGGCCACGACCAATATAACCAGATCAGCAATCTTGGCCCCCCTTGACCTGATGCCGGAAAAAGCAGCGTGCCCCGGGGTGTCAACAAGGGTTACCTTTTGGCCTTTTATTTCGGCGCCATAGACCCCAACATGCTGGGTGATGCCGCCACTTTCTTTCTCAACGATATTTGATCGTCTGATAAAGTCCAAAATAGAGGACTTGCCGGCATCAACGTGCCCCAGAACAACTATCACCGGTGTTTTCTTTTTTAAATCTTGATTGGTCATAAAGACGAAACCTCGTTGAAACGAGGCAAATAATCCCGGCGGAGGGTACAGGACTCGAACCTGTAAGGGCTTGCGCCCACTGGTTTTCGAAACCAGCGCGATCGCCTTTCCGCCAACCCTCCCCTTGGTGGACCCAGCGAGACTCGAACTCGCGACCTTTGGTATGCCATACCAACGCTCTAGCCAGCTGAGCTATGGGCCCCAACGGCTACATTCTACCAGAAAAATGA
>CAZUSP010000028.1:0-2408 GCA_964623505.1 uncultured Candidatus Saccharibacteria bacterium | reverse complement strand
ACATAGTGTCCCCTCGAGGCGGTTGATGACCAACCCGGTACTGCACATTTGGGCGAAAAGTTTAGTTTGAATGCCTTTTCCTTTTATACTATTGACTGACTGATGAGAATTGTCTTATAGTACAGCTTGCGAATATCGATGAAGGGGTGATAAGTTGAAGCAGTGGTATCAATGTCCTAGCTGTGGTGCCCCGGTTGCTTTCGGGGTGAGATTCTGTGGTAATTGTGGAACGTAACTGAACTGGCCAACGCAACAGCAACCCCAACATCCACCTGTCTATCAACAACCACCACAGCAGTGGGATTACAGGCATGAACAGGCGAAGGCGAAACCGCAAAAGACAAGTTCGTGGCTTATAGTTTCCATTGCTTTGATAGTTGTTGTGTTGTTAGTCGGGGGAGGTGTTTTTGTATTCAACGTGATTTCAGGAAAAACACCACCGCCATCTTCACCCCCTACAACTCCCCCTTCAAGCGCACCACCAGAGATAGTCCCACCGGCGTCTGATGCTACAGCACCTACAATCGCAAATGTCGCTGCTTTGCCCACGGAAACAAGTGCCGTCATTACATGGACAACTAATGAGCCAGCCACTAGCCAAGTTGAGTACGGCAAGACCGCTGGCTACGGTTCAGCTTCGACTTTGAATCAGGCCCTAGTTGTTAGTCATTCCATAACTTTAAGTAGCCTTGAGCCAAATACAACCTATCACTTCAGGGTGAAGTCGAGAGGCAATGCCGAGAATGAATCTGTATCGGGAGATTATACCTTCGCCACATCTAGTGCAGCAACAGAGGTTGGTGGTATTCTCTCTAGCAATACTATATGGTCGGAAGAAAACAGCCCATATAGGGTAATTAACACAGTTCAAATACCATCTGGCGTTACACTGACAATTGAACCAGGTGTTATAGTCACGGTGTCTTCTGGTATTGATATGTTCTTGATACATGGAAAACTCTCTGCACACGGAACCAGTGGCAAAAAGATTACTTTTATCGGATCAGAGTCCTCAAGCAAACTGTTTAACGTGGACAAATCTGGTTATGACGCGTTTGTGGATTTGGATCATTGTGTAATTAAAGATGGGTATAGCATGTTTTGGGGCGGACATGGTTCCCTTTCCTTAAGAAATTCAGAGGTGATTAATTTCAGATACTTCTCATATATATGGTACCCTGCGAAAGATTGCCACATTGAATACAACAGGTTCACAAACTCGGCTGGTCTTTCAATTGGGCATAGTGACGACGTCAAAGTTTACATACGATACAACCTTTTCGATGGAAAGCGTTCAAACTTGCCGAGCTATGCAGATTACTGGGTACAGAATTGGGCTAGCTACAACTCGTCAGAGACAATTGTCAAGTATAACTCCTTCATTAACACACAAGGGACAGCTTTAGACTTACCTGGTAAATACGATGCAGCCGCTATGATTGCGGGTGAGAATTACTGGGGAACGCAAAATACCAGCGTTATTGATAAGATGATTTATGATAAGAATGACGATATTACCAGTGCAGGTTATATCAATTTTTTGCCTATCCTAGCTGAACCTCATCCAAACACCCCACGCCCATAATATTTGTAACAGAAGTCCATTTTGTGTAGCAAATTGAGTTAGCAATCTACAGCACTAAGTATTCCAATCCAAAGAGCCCAATTGCTATGGCTATAGCTGCTAACCAAGCTTTCTTATTCCACCTGAGAATTTTCGCTCCGTCTAATGGCCCAAACGGAACCAGGTTAAATATAGCTAACCAGGTATTGATCTGTGCTCCCAACGAAAAAAGTAAACTAGGATAGGCCACATTTAACAGGATAAACACCACTGCCAGACAGATGTTCATCGCTGGCCCTGCTATTGATATCATCCCAGTCTTTTCTCTGGTCAGGGTGGCCGTTCCCCACCCGTCCGTTCTCGGGTGTACCACAACTGCACCAGGGGCAGCAAAGACAAAGCCAAGGAGTGAGCACGCAAGGGCTATTACCAAGCCTGTACGCCACATAGTGTACTCAGCAAAGCATCCAAATCTTCTGGCCACAAATCGATGTCCCATTTCATGAAGGACAAAGCCCAAAGAGACACCAACTATGGCCATGAGGGACACAATGATCAACCTCTGTGGCTCAAAGAAAGCTCGAACGCCACCTGACAGGGCAATTCCAAACGCTAGTGCTAGAAGTAGCGCTGAGACGACTAAATCTCGTAACTCTTTCGATCTCACCGGTGTTTCATGTTTCAGTTTATCTGGTATTCCTATTGCTGACAAGTAATTCCTACCCAAATGCAAAGTTCCCATTGAAGGTAAGATGATTTTTAACAATCTGCGCGACTAGGGTAACAAACGCCTGAATTGTTCAATGCAGGACTGAGTGGCGGTCCAGCATTCCTGGTTGCTCTT
>CAZUSP010000027.1:0-2619 GCA_964623505.1 uncultured Candidatus Saccharibacteria bacterium | reverse complement strand
CGAACCAGCCCAGACTCGCCCGAGATCGGCTCGGAAATATCTACATGACATCCTCAGATTTTGTTGACCCTCATGCGTACTATGTTGTGCTGAAATACAACCCAAGTGGTAATCTAGAATGGGAATACCGTTATCGACCTCCTGGCAACGCGGCGTTCACAACCAACAATGCGTATGCACTCGCAGTTGACTCGTTGCTCAATGTCTACGTAACTGGAGAAAGCTATGTTGCCGGAATGGGCACGTTATACGATTATCTTACACTGAAGCTGTCGCAAGAGCCGACCTCTGTAGAGATCGATCCGGAACAATCCCCTAGAAGTATTCAACTGTTGCAGAATTATCCGAACCCATTCAATGCAAGTACAAGGATTGAGTTCACTCTGCCTCGCACATCAAACGTTGTTCTGAGAATTTTCAATATACTTGGCCAAGAGGTTGAAACTCTAGTTTCGGAACAATTGCGGGATGGTACTCACACATTCACATGGGAAGCATATGACGCTCCAACTGGCATTTACATTTGTCGGCTCCAGTCCGAACAAGAAACTAAGGTGATCAAGCTCGTTCTTGTGAAGTGAAGGGGCACTACGTATAACAAGCGGCGCAACGATGCTCGCACTTTTGTAAAGGCTTAATAGAATGCCTATCATTGCACAATTAAAAGTGTTCGCTACATGCCGTGCTCATTCCGTTGACACTTCATTCGCACGGCACGTCTTTGTTACCGTAAACGTTAGTTGCAATTGCCCGAACCAGATATTATACTTCATAACATTATCATGAAAGGAGATCCACATGCCCGCACCACATGTTGGTAAATGGCAAGTCGTAACGACCGACTCAAAAGTCGTTGCCACCCACGCAGCACTCTTACGTACTGGTAAAGTGCTCTATTTCCATGCCCGCTCTTTTCCGATGTGGGCAAAACTCTTCAACCCTGCGACCAATCAGGTTCAATCCCCAAATTATGAAATCCCTGATTGGCCCTCTGCCCCTATTGAACCCCAAGCCCTCTTTTGTGCAGGCCATTGTTTTCTTCCTGACGGCATTTTATTAGTCGCTGGGGGTGAACGACCAAGACCGCCACGTGCGTTTCGCGGTCTTCGGTACACGTACATCTTCAATCCAGCAACGGAGACGTGGGCAGTAGCACCAGTCACAAATAGGCTTATGGCTGACGGTCGTTGGTACCCAACTTTGACTGCCCACGGTGAGCCACGTACTGATCCGAAACGTGTCACTGGTATGTCAGGCTATTCGAGCGACCCCGGCGATACGATCAATATAAAACCTGAACTCTATAATCCATCCAGCGGCTGGAGTAGCCTACCAGCTTCTGCGGATATGCCCAGCAATTTTCGAGTTTTATACCCGGGAGCACACATCGTTCCAAGGGGACCTCGTGCTGGTAAAATTTTCTATTCGATGCCACAATCGCAGTCGTATGTTTTCGATCCATTTGCTTCACCATACTGGACTGCCGTAGCAGCATCAGGCACATCACGAGGGGGTGGGAGTTCCGTACTTTTGCCAATTCTCCATAACAAAACCGACACACGCGTTATGATTCTTGGTGGTGGTGATCCTGCTACCGATACTACTCAAATTATCGACCTTAGTTTGCAAAACCCGCAATGGTCTAATGCACAAGACTTCAACACAAAAATGTTCTACGCACGGAGCCACCTCAATGCTGTCTTGCTTCCCGATGGTAAGCTACTTGTTGTCGGTGGAAATCGAACGGGCGGTGTGGGTGAACCAGCGTTGATGGCTGAAATGTTCGATCCTGATCCAGACGTATTGAAATGGACATCGTTGCCTGAAATGACCGTTGCAAGAAACTACCATTCGACTGCTCTGCTTCTTCCAGATGGACGTGTTTGGGTCGGCGGTGGGCGCGTTGCCGATGGCGGGGATATAGAAGATGACACAGAAAAGATGATTGAGATCTACTCACCAGGGTACTTGTTTGAAGGACCTCCTCCCGCGATACAGTCTGCACCTTCAAATATTACTTACAGTTCCAATTTCACTATTGCTACGGATGTCCCGATCGCCGCAGTGGTGCTTCTTCGTCCGGCCGCTACCACCCACGCCATCGACATGGAGCAGCGATACTTGGGACTCGCGTTTACACCGGGCACAATTCAGAACGGCCCCACCTACACTGTAACAGCACCGTCAAATGCCAATATGGCGCCTCCGGGATACTACATGCTGTTTATTCTTCGCCCAAAAACCGACAGCCGTTCCCAGCAGGTCATGATTCCTTCAGTTGCACGATGGGTTTTGCTAGCATGAGAAATGAGGAGATGGGAAATGAGAACAATTCCACGATTCAGGATAACAATTGTTATTGTGCTGCTTTCAATAGTCATACTCCTTCAGTATGCTAGAGCACAGTGGGACCCCCCGAGAAATATCTCTCAAACTGATAGCAGTTCCTTCGGTATGCGGGAACGCTTTATCACAACAGAACCGAGCGGTTACGTGCATGTTTTCTGGAGAGAAGAATCCTGCAATCCGTTTGGCAATTGTTGGCCACGGCTCGCATATAAACACTCCACCAACGATGGCGAGACATGGTCTGATACCGTCATCTTCAGAGATATTCCA
>CAZUSP010000026.1:0-3094 GCA_964623505.1 uncultured Candidatus Saccharibacteria bacterium | reverse complement strand
TAAGAATTTTTGACTTTATTTTTGCTACAAAGTCAAAAGGCGGACAAAAAGGAAATAATAATCTTTGAAAAAATATGTTCAAACCAAAATATTTTCTCTACGCTAGAAAATCAACAGAAGATGATGACCACCAAACGATGAGCATTGAGGCCCAGATTTTTGAATTGCGGGAATATGCGCGTAGAGAAAATCTGGAAATTCTGGAAGAATTTACTGAAGCTAAAAGCGCAAAGAAACCGGGCCGAAAAAAATTTAATGAGATGGTGGCAAAAATTGAACAAAGCGATAGTGTTGGAATTTTGGCTTGGCATCCAGACAGATTAGCTTGTAATTTTGTTGATGGTGGCAAGATTATCTATCTTGTTGATACAGGTAAAATAGTTTCTTTGCGCTTTCCGACATTTTGGTTTGAACCAACTCCGCAGGGATTGTTCATGTTGCAAGTGGCGTTCGGACAAAGCAAATATTACTCGGATAATCTCATTGAAAATATCAAAAGAGGTATCCGCCAAAAACTCCGCCGGGGAGAATGGTTGACCAAAGCACCTTTTGGTTATGTAAACATGTAAACAATTCCAAAACACGAAAAATAGAACCAGGCCCAGTAAAATCTAAAATTATTGTCCGGGCATTCGAAGAATTTGCCACCGGAAAACATACTTTTGGAAGTTTGGCGAAGTTTTTAGCAGATTTTGGCATTACTACCAAAACCGGAACGCCACTTGCCAAAACTTCCATTCAAAGAATACTCACTAGCCAATCCTACCTCGGCTTGGTGAAATATAAATTTGAAGCCGTACAGAAAGTATTGAAGCAAAGAGCAAGGCCGAGAAAAACAAGAGCTGGCCATAACTTCCCATTTACCGGACTTTTAACTTGTGGGGAATGCGGTTGCGCTATTACGACCCAATGGGCAACCAGAAAATGCGGCGGTAGATACCGTTATTATCGTTGCGCAAAGAAAAAAGGAAATTGTAGCCAAAGATACATTCAGGAAAGAGAACTTGCTTTACGGTTCAAAGATCAACTTCAAAAAGTTGGTATTTGCAATGAGTGGATGGAAAAGTTTTTGAAAAAAGTTGATGAATGGGAGAAAGAAGAAAACTGCTCATCGCAAAACTTTATCCAAAATCTTGAGAGGAAAATCAGAGAGAACTAAGAAAGGTTAGACAAGCTTGTTTCCGCCTACATTGATGGCGATATTCCCAAAGAAAATTATCTCAAGAAAAAGGAAGAATTGATGAAAGAAAAACTACATCTCAATCAACAAAAACAAGATTTTGGCTAAAAGGGAAAGAATGGGATTGAACCCCTGCGGAGTTTTATTTTAGATATGAAAAAAGCCAATTTCTTGGCTTCTTCCGATGATTATTACGAAATTAAGGAATTTGTCCGAAAAGTTGGAACGAACCCCCAACTTTTTAACAAATCTGTTTTCTTTCCTTTTTGTCCGCCTTTTGACTTTGTAGCAAAAATAAAGTCAAAAATTCTTACCGAGCCCCGAGCGAAGCGAGGGGCGAGGCAGAAATCCACAGCCAAAAACTTGCAAAGTTGCGAAATGTGGAGTTAGAGGGAATCGAACCCTCATCTCGGCCATGCGAAGGCCGCGCTCGGCCATTGAGCTATAACCCCTGAAGTTCTTTCAGCATCTTCTCTAAAGGCAAGCCATATCGTTCGGCCACCTGGCCCAAAGTCAGCCGGTCCATTTCCTGGCCAGCCAACGGACAGCTCAGGCAGGGCAGCTGATAGCGGGTCAGCATCTTCGCCGCCTTTGGCTCTAGAATCAACTCACCTAAAATGGTCTCGGCTGTTATCTTTTTCTTCATTGCTTTAAAGCATAACACAAAACATTCCGGTCAGCCATTTGCGGCCAGTTAAAAGATAAGATAGAATCAAAGTCATGCTCAAAAAACTGATTGTTTTCCTTTTATTCTTGACGGTCGCTCTGCCCATCTCGGCTCAAGTCGAAGAAAGACCATTAAGCCTTCCGCTGATCGGTCAGATCGATCCTGATTCAGCTTCGATGTTCCTGACCACTCTGGCTATCGGCTTCGTTGACGGCCTCAATCCCTACTCTCTCTGGGGATTGGTTTTTCTGCTGGGCATTGTTACCGCCGCCGGATCAAAGAAAAAAGCCCTGGTGGTCGGGCTGACCTATTTAGCCGTGGTTGGGCTGACCTATGGTCTGATGACGGTGGGATTTTTGAATATATTTTCTCGCTGGGGCTACCAAAGCCTGATTCGAGTAGTCGTCGGCTTGATCGCCCTTGGTTTTGCTCTGCTCAACCTTTATGATTATTTCTTCGAGAAGGACCGGGCCACCGTCATCGGTCCGAAAAAACAATCTCGGGTCAAAGAGAGGTTTTTAAGGATAATGAATCCCCGCCATGGACTAAGCGCCTTGGTCACCGGCACGGCCGTGGTTGCCCTGGGCATAACCATTCTGGAGTTTCCCCTGACTTTCTCTCCGCCGATGATCTGGACTAATATCATGGCCCGCTACCAGGTTGAGTTAATAACCTTCTTTTTTCTGTTGCTTCTTTACCTTTTTGTTTATCTGTTGGATGAAGTAGTTGTCTTCCTTTCCATTGTCTTCGCCCTCGAAAAGATCAAGTTGAATCGGCACAAAGAACAGGTCCTGAAGCTGTTGGGCGGCGTGGTTATCTTCGCCCTGGCCGCGGCCTTGATCCTTGACCTTGAGGTCTTGAACACTCTGGCCGGCTCACTGATTCTCTTTGGCGGGTCAATCATCGTTTCTTTGCTGTTAATGTTCTTGTTCCCTCGTAAAATTAAAACTCTAAAAAAATGAAAAAGAATCTTGTCAGTTTAATTGTCATCGGCCTGCTGGTGATCGGATTGTTCTCGGCCGCTCTTATAACCAATCGCCGTCAGGCGGAGACGAAACCAGAGAATCTTCCGGTCTCACCGGACAATCAAAAAGGTGGCCAGCCGGTTGTTCTCCACTTCTTCTGGACCCCGACTTGTCCTTTCTGCCTGGCTCAAAAGAGGTTCTTGGAATCAATTGTCCCCAAATACCCTTCCTTGGAGATAAAGTCCTATGATCTGTCCCAGAGCCGAGAACACCTGCCTCTCT
>CAZUSP010000025.1:0-3595 GCA_964623505.1 uncultured Candidatus Saccharibacteria bacterium | reverse complement strand
CAAGTGGTCGAGGTGCCCCAGTCGGTCCATGTTTCCAAGGTGGCCCTAATCTGTCCGCAGTGCAATGAAAGAACCCGAATTGGTTATCGAGGTCAGGGCGTCAAGCAGAAAAAACGCATCTGTCGCAAGTGTGAAAAGACAATCGATTAAAATGATCAACCTTTCAGAGAAAAAAGCAAAACAAAGATACCGAGAGGAAGTTGTGCCGGCTATGCGGGCGGAATTTGGTTATAAAAACAACTTAGCGGTGCCGCGAGTCAGCCAGATCACGATCAACACTGGATTTGGACAGATGGCTGGAAGGATAAAAGACGGCCGCAAGATTGAAAAGATGCAATCCTCAATTGAAAAAGACCTGGCTTTGATCACGGGCCAGAAACCAGTTTTGAAAAAAGCCAAGAAGTCCATTGCCGGATTTCATCTCCGACAAGGAGATCCGGCCGGCTATGCGGCGGCTTTAAGGTCTGATAAGATGTATGACTTTTTGGACCGTTTGATCAAATTGGCCCTGCCCCGCACCCGTGATTTTCGGGGAATTGATTTGAAATCCGTGGACCAACGTGGTAATTTAACCATTGGTTTTGTGGAACAGACTGTTTTTCCCGAGATATCAAGCGAAGAAGAAAGAATGCTGTTCGGTCTTGAGGTCGCGATCACAACCACGGCCAAGACCAACCAAGAAGGCATCAGGCTTCTTTCTTTGCTGGGCATTCCTTTTCGCGCCGAAGGCGACAAACAAGAAATTTGAGATGGCTAAAAAATCACAAATAGCAAAAAGCAATCGCGAGCCAAAGTATGCGGTCAGGCACCGCAGTCGTTGTTTTGCCTGCGGCCGCAGCCGGGGCTATCTGAGAAAGTTTGGTTTGTGCCGGATCTGTTTTCGAGAGTTGGCCAATCAAGGCAAGATCCCCGGGGTTCGCAAGAGCAGTTGGTAATTATTATGAACACTGATCAACTTTCTGATCTATTCACCCGAATTCGCAACGCCCAAGCCATTGGTTTGAGCGAAGCTTTGGTCGGCCACTCTAAAATAAAGATGGAAATAGCCCAGTTGATGGTCAAACACAGATTTCTGACAGAAGCCGTTCAGGAGTCGGACAAAGGACATAAAAATATACGTCTGGTCCTGGCCTACCAGAATGGCCGTCCGGTTATTCATGAAATAGTCCGCATCTCCAAGCCAGGGCAGAGAATATATCTCCCGGCCAAAGAGATAAAACCGGTCAAGCGAGGACGAGGGATGCTGATCATTTCTACCTCGAAAGGTTTGATCAGCGGACAAGAGGCCTGGAAGCAAAAGGTCGGCGGCGAGTTAATAGCTAAAATCTGGTAATATTATGAGTCGGATCGGTCGAAAGCCAATTTCAATACCAGTCGAAGTAAAGGTTGAGGTGAACAACCATCGGGTTTTAATTCAAGGTCCCAAGGGGCAGTTGGAGCAAGTTCTGCCCCGGGAGATAAAAGCCGAAGTCAAGCAGGGTCAGCTGATCGTCTCGATGGCTCACCAGAATAAACGATCTTCGGCTCTATGGGGGTTGTTTCGAGCCCTGTTGGCCAATGATATTCGCGGGGTGGTTGAGGGGTTTCAAAAAGAACTGGAACTGGTTGGCGTTGGTTATCGGGCCCGTTTGGAAGGACCAGAGCTGGTCATGGAGCTGGGATTCAGCCACGATGTCAGAATCAGGCCGGACCCAGGAATTGAATTTCAGGTGCCGGAAAATAACCGTGTCATCATTTCCGGGATTCGCAAAGACAAGATCGGACAGGTGGCTCACGCCATTCGGAAGATAAGGCCTCCGGAGCCCTATAAAGGAAAAGGCATTCGGTATGCCGGGGAGCAGGTTAGGCACAAAGAAGGCAAAAAAGCGGCTACAGGAACAGCTTAATTATGTTGTTTTGGAGATCAAAAAATGGCCGAAAGGCACGCCATCGGCGCATAAGAGGCAAGATTCGGGGGACAACAGAGCGTCCGCGTCTTTTTGTGTTTCGTTCCAGCAAACATATCTATGCTCAACTGATCAATGATGACAAAGGTCGGGTTTTGGCTTCAGCTTCAGACCTGGGATCAGATGTTGAGGGGAAAATGAAAAGGGCCGAACTGGTTGGGCGGGATATTGCCGAAAAAGCAAAATCAGCCAAGACAATCAAGGTGGTTTTTGATCGGGGAGGATATAAATATCACGGCCGGGTCAAGGCGCTGGCGGAAGCTGCCCGAGCCGGCGGATTAAATTTTTAATATGGAAAAAAAACAAGAAAACAAGCAAGAGAGAGCCGGAACTTTCGACCGGGGCAAGAAAGAAAGAAGGCCTCGCCGGGTTGACGCTGAAAGAAAGTATGAGTCCCGGGTCTTGATGGTTAATCGGGTCACGCGAGTGACGGCCGGCGGCCGGCGAATGCGTTTTCAGGCCGTCGTGGCTGTCGGCGACCGAAAGGGCCGGGTTGGAGTCGGGGTGGCGAAAGGAGGCAGCGTTCGTCAGGCTATTGAGAAGTCAACCCGGGTGGCTGAAAAGTCACTGCTGACCATTCCAGTGCGAGAAGGATTGATCCCTTATTCCGTCGAGGGCAAATCAGGGGCCTCCAGAATAATGTTGAAATATAAACCCAAGGGAAGCGGTTTAGTGGCTGGCAGCGCGGTTCGTGTTTTGTGTGAGCTAGCCGGTATCACCGATGTTTCTTCACGGGTTCTTTCGCGGTCCGGCAATAAACTGAACATTGCCCGGGCCACCATGAATGCTTTCCAAAAATTAGAACAAGTTCATGCAGCTGCACCAGTTAAGAATTAAATCAACGGCCAAGAATCGAAAGCGGGTTGGCCGAGGCGGCAAAAGAGGAACTTACTCGGGAAAGGGGATAAAAGGCCAGAAATCTCGTTCTGGACCCCGATTTGAGCCGATCATTCGCCCCCTGATTAAACGTTATCATAAACTAAAAGGAGTAAGTTACACCAGCACGTCAAAGCCGATCATTTTAGCGGTGGTTAACCTGGGGTTTATCGATAAAAAATTTAAATCAGGCGAAGTAGTCTCCCCGGAAACCTTGCTGGCTAAAGGCTTGGTCGATCGAAAAAACAAGAAGGTCCCCGCCATCAAGATACTCGGTCAAGGTGAGGTAAAACAGACTTTGAAATTTGAGCACTGTTTTTTTTCTGAATCGGCTCGGAGCAAGATTTTGGCCGTCGGCGGCGAGATCTCGGGAGAAAAGGTCAAGAAGGGCAAGAAGGTAAAAAAACAGCTTACGCCCGAGGAGATTCAATCCGGCCGGGAGATGATTCGAAAGCAGATGGCTGAGCGTCGGGCAGCCAAAAAGAAATCAGCCGAGAGGAGAAAAAAAGAAGCCCAGAAGGGTAAAAAGAAATGAAAACACCCTGGTATCAAAAAATAATTGATGTTTGGAAAAATCCAGAATTGCGACGAAAGATCTTATTCGTACTGATGATTTTTGTGGTTTTCCGAGCCTTGGCCGTTATTCCTATTCCGGGAGTTGATCTGGAACAACTGCGAAGATTTTTTACTCAGACTGAATTCATGGGTTTTCTTAATCTGCTGACCGGGGGCGCTTTGAGCAACTTTTCCATTGTTCTCCTGGGCATGGGTCC
>CAZUSP010000024.1:2502-4432 GCA_964623505.1 uncultured Candidatus Saccharibacteria bacterium | reverse complement strand
GCCGTCGTTGGCGCCGACATACAGCATCGGCGTCCGGGTGGCTTTGGCGGCAAGGAAGGCCGCATAATCGGTGCGCATCGCAAGGCTGTTGGCCGAGCTGTCGATGGCGGTCAGATAGCCTCGCTGATGATGGCCGTAATTCTCGCGGAAGACTAACACCGGGTCCGAGTTGACGATGTCGCCGAGCAGTTGGGCACGGGTGCGCATGCCGCTGACGCTGCTGCCCATGAGCCAGTCCAGGCGGTTCGCGCCGAGGCCATCGCCGCCGTCGTTGTCGTTGCTCGGGCACGAGGCGACATTGGCCTTGTTCAGTTGCGCTTTCTGTGTACAGGACAGATTGTTCCAAGCCAGACCCACGCCCGCGCTGCCGTTGTAGGTAAGGAAGGCGCGGCCCCCGCCGGGCGTGATGCCGTTGACGTTGGTGTCCCACACCGGGCTCCAGATGCAATTGCTGTTCGGCAGGCTCGGGTTGCAGGGATTGCCATTGACGTCCACCGGGTTGCCTATGGAGCCATCTGCGTTCACCGGGAAGGCCAGCAGTTGTCCGCTCCAGTTGGCGCTGTTGAAGCGTGCCTGGAACACCAAGGTGTCGGTGTCGAGGCGGGTAGAGTTGGTGGCGATGGCGGCGGCGGAACTTATGGTCGACTGAATGTGCTGGATGGCGGTCTGGAAAGCGTTGATTAGCGCGGTTTCGTTGCCGGCGGTGAGAAACAGCCCGCCTCCCCGGCTGGCGGTGTCCTGCATCAGTGGATCGTTGATGGCTTGATCATCGGCAAAGCGGATGAGATAGGTGCCGACGTTATTGATGGCACCGGTGGGGTCAACAAGGTCGGGGCGCAGGTCCATGTCATACAGCGCCATGGCGACGTCATCAAGGTAATCGCTGCCCAATGTTTCGTAACTGCGGCCGATTCGCGTGCCATTGGCGTTATTGATGGTCGTGAGTGGCCCGGTTGGCAGGGTGGTCGAGTTGGAGGTGGCGATGCAATCTCCTGCCGCGCAATCACCCGAGTAATCCCGCAAATAGGTGCTGATTGCCCGGTCGTTTTGTGGGCGTCCATCCGTCATCAATACGGCAAAGCTCTTTTGACAGGAATACTGGATGGGATTCGAGCCATTGTTCCATGACGAGTCACGGGTGTAGTTGCCATTGCCGGTATTGCTGTAGAAAATGTTTGCGCGGCTGACCGAGCTTGCGGACGCCGTTCCAGGGTACAAAGTCAGATTGGTCGCACCCCTGGAAAAATAGAAACCGATATCGGCAAGCGTCTCCGCCAGCGGTGTGGTCCCCGTGGCAGTAAGGCCATTGATCGTGCTCACCAGTGTTGTTTTCTTCGCCGCGTCGAGATCGCCCACTACTGACAGCAATTGGCCGCCATTGCCGCTGTTATAGGTCGACAGGCCTACGCGCACGTTGTTCATCGAGTTGACCAGGGTTATGCCGGCGGACCTGGCGATTTCCATGCGGTTCCGCGCACCTGGCTTGTTCCTCGCCTGGCTACCGAAGCTGGAGGACTGGGTACCGTAAACGTTGCTGGTGTTGGTGCCGAAAAACCAATTGAGATAGTTGCCGGTATATTCGGCTGCCAGATAGTTGCCGGGCTGCTTCGTGGAAGTGGCCCCGCCGTCGTCGCCATAAAGCCGCGCCTTATAGGTTGCGGCGGCATTGAAGCATCGTTTGGTCTTGCCCGTCGCGCCATTCCCCGTACCCGTTCCCCAGTCGCGATCATTGCTACCCTCCCTTAAATAGGGCATGCCAGCGCTGGTGATGCGGATATCCACTTGGGTGGCCGTGTTCCAGATGGTGGCGGTACCGCAAGCACTGTAAGAGACGTTCGGGTCATAGGGTGCTTCGGGCACGACGTTGAGCATCGAGCCGGAGTTGTCCAGCATCAGCATGATGTTGGGCGTGGCACTGCTGGCCAGGTAT
>CAZUSP010000024.1:0-2476 GCA_964623505.1 uncultured Candidatus Saccharibacteria bacterium | reverse complement strand
CCATGCCGAGGCCACAACAAGCAGACTGAACGCGGGTAATGCGTGTTTGATGGCGCATTTGATATTCATGGCTGCTCCTAACGTCTAAACGTCGACTGCAACAACACAACGGTGACCGGATTGCCGGCCGCGTCCGTCTGTCCGCCCACCCCCCGCGCGGTGACGCGGTATACGCCGGTATCCAGGAGCGTCGCGCCATCCTTGGCGCTTTGCCCGGCGACCAGCTTCGTCCACACGCAATTGGGCACCGGGGTGCCTAGACCGCTTATGGTGCACCGCGCCGCCGACGAGACGTCCTCGATGATGAAGCGGGGAATCTGGCTGACCGGCATGTTGTTCATCGTGCCCGGATAGGCGCGGTAATTGGCGTTGTTGCTCCAGGTCGCCGGCAACACCCACCAGGGACGGCACGGGTTGGGGCAGGTGCTGCGGTGGGGAAGGCGTGGCATGTAAAGGCCGTTGGTGTTGTCGAACGGGCCGATGACGGCGCCGTTGAGGTAGCGCTCGGCGGCGCGCAAGGCGGCTTCCGCCGATTGCAGCGCCATGTTCCGGTCCGCGCTGTGGCCCGCCATGCGCTCTTCCAGCGAGGTCGTGCGCATGGTGGTGACGCCGAGCAGCGTCAGCAGCACCACGATGATGAGCCCAATGATCAGCGTGGCGCCTTGCTGGCGGCGCGGAGGCTGGAGGCGCTGCGGAGGGATGCGCATGTGGACGAGCCTCATGGAAGTCGGTTGCGAATGCCAAAGGTACTGGTGAAGACACGGCGCAGGCGCAGGTCGGTGGGCGGCTCCGCCTCGCCAGCGTCGTCCGTGTCGCCGTCGCAGTTGCGATCGATCGCGAAGGCTTGCGCGGCGGCGGCGACCCCGTTCTCCGTGCTGCGCATCAGCAGGGATACGCGCACGCTGACGACGTTGCCCCAGTTGCCGACGTTGTTCGCTGTTCTGTAGACATTGGCGGCGGAATTGCCGGAAGTATCCTCGCCGTAGCAAAGCTGCATGTCCTGCACGCCCTCGACGATTTCCTCGGTCGCCGTGGCGCTGCCGCTGCGCTTCTGCCAGAACAGCGCGGGTTGGCCGGCCACATTGTTGCGGATGTAAAAAGTGGTTTCCTCCAGCTTCATGACCTGGGCGTCGGCACTGTAGGCCTTGCTCAGGCTGGTTGAGGAGTTGCCGGCGCAGGGGGAGTTGCCGGCGGTCGCCAGCCTCGGCGCGACTAATATGGCGAATTTCGTGCTTTGGCCGCAGACCAGGTCGGCGGAAATGCAGTCGCTGATCACCACCAGATCATTCGCTTGTAGTCCGATCGTGTTCGAATACAGGGGGATGGTCGCGCTCGCGTTGGCCATGGAACTGTACAAGCCGATGCTGGCGGCGGAAGCCTTGCGCAGCGTGACCGCATCGGTGCCGGCGACGGAGCCGCCGGTGAATGCGGCGGCGGTGATCGTGTCCTGGCCGGTGACGACCGTCGTCGCGGTCAGATTGATGCCCATCGCGGTTTCCGCATCGGTGAGATTGGCCGCCGGCGGGGTCGCGATGCTGTTGAGCGAGGCAATGTCGCCGAAACAGCCGAGGTGGCCGGTCATGCGCACGTTCTCGCCGATCTTCTCGAAGGCGAAGCGGGCGCCTTCCTGCAGGCGGGAGGAGTTTTCCGCGACCCGGTAGCTGTGGCTGCTGGCGATGTAGACGGTGAGGATGCCGCCCAGCACCAGCAGGCCCAGGGTCATGGCGATGAGCAGTTCCAGCAGCGTGAAACCGCTCTGCCGAGC
The DNA here is from genome assembly GCA_964623505.1 of uncultured Candidatus Saccharibacteria bacterium. Lineage (GTDB taxonomy): Bacteria > Patescibacteriota > Minisyncoccia > Minisyncoccales > UBA1441 > CAZUSP01. The sequence continues at coordinate 711 of CAZUSP010000024.1, read as the reverse complement.
GGGCTTGGGGGAGAGGCGCGCTTCGCTCATAGCCGTGTCTGCAAGGTGTATTGCTGGGTGCCGGAACCGCCGGCGCGCGAGTCGTCCCATTGCACGGTGACGGTGACGTTGATGACGGCGTTGGTCGAGGTGACGGTGATTGCGCCGTCGCCGAGCGGTATCGATGCTTCCAGATTGTCGAGCCAGAGGGTGACGTCCTGATTCGCGATGGTCGTTGTGTTCGCGGGCATGGGGTCACCCAGCGCGCGGTCGTAGAAGCCGTCGCGCGCGGCATCGTGGTTGGCGCGCATGGCGTCGATGATGTCGTAGGACAGCATGGCGGCCTGGGTGCGCAGGTAGGCGCTGTGATTGGCCTGCAGGCCGGAAGCTTGCAGGCCGGCCAGACCGAGCAGGCCGATGGACAGGATGATGATGGCGACCAGAACTTCCAGCAGGGAAAAGCCGCCCTGCCGGCAGGCGCGCGCGCGATGGGCGACGGGTTGGGCCCGTGGCGGGCGCGTGTCGATGGGTTTCATTAACATGCCCCCGCGGTGGCGCCGGCGCGGCCGGCCGGGTTGATGGCGATGACCCGCGAGACCGGGGCATTGCATAGCGTGAACGTGCCGCTGGTGGTTTCCCCCGATACGAAACCATTGCCGCGCGGGGTGCCGTTTGGCTGATAGGTGATCCAGTTGGAAACCTTGGCGTCGCCGACCAGGGTGGACGAGGGCA
>CAZUSP010000023.1:0-4671 GCA_964623505.1 uncultured Candidatus Saccharibacteria bacterium | reverse complement strand
CACCATGTCCGGAAAGCTGAACTTCCCTAAATCGCCTCCTTGCGCCCTGGAGGGACAATCCGACCTCTCCCGGGCCAGAGACTCGAAATCTTCCCCGGCTAATATTAAATTTAAAATGTCTTGAGCTTGTTGGCGAGCCAAATTATCAACTGCCTCAAGGTCGGCATTCTCTGGAATATCGGCCTGAATTTCCACCATTTCTTTGAATTCGAGCACTGGTGTTTCTCCTATCATTTCCAAGGCCTCTTCCAGATCAGCCACTCCCGGCAGTTCAACCAGCAGCTGCTGGGTTCCTTCGCGAACGGCCACCCTTGGTTCGGTCACACCAAAGAAATCGATCCGACGCTCGATCACATCCCGAGCCCCACCCAAAGCATCCGACCATTCCTCTTCTGGCAAACCGGAAAGATCGGCCTGGTAGATCAAACTAGCCCCTCCTTGCAGATCCAGCCCATAACGAAAATCACGACTGGGCAGCCAAGCAGGCGTCCACGGCCCGGGATAAACGAAAGCAAAAGCAAAATAAGTTAAAACCAATAAAGAAACGACCAACAGTGAGTTTTGACGACGATTCATGTCTTAACCAACATTTAATTTGGCCCTGAAAATAGCCTGGGCTAGGCTGGACCTCCATCGTATCATAAAGTCTCTGAACATTCTATAACTTTCGTTCTGGTATTCAACCAGCGGCTCTCTCTGGGCATAAGCCCTTAAGCCGACTGATTGGCGTAGTTCTTCCATTTCCGTTAAATGACTTGACCAAAGATCATCCAAAAAACGCAAACAAAGCGTCCGCCCCAAACTGTTCCAATGAACCGAACCCATGACTCGTTCTTTTTCCTGATAAGCACTGGCCGCCAGATGGTTGAAATAAGACAGCATGGCCTCCTTGGCCTGAACCCCTTTTTCTTGGACCAGACTGGCTAAATGGCGATGAATTTCTTCTCCTCCCGGAACAATGATCCTGACCTGTTCGGAGATCTCTTCCAGGTTCCATTCGTTGATTGATTCATTGACATGAACCTGAATTATTCTTTGAAATTCCTGGTTTAGAATTTCAGCCACTAAATTTCGCCAAAGTGCCGGCCAATCATTGTTTTCAAACATGCTTAATAATTCGCCTCTCTTGCGGTAGACGATCTGCCGATGTTTGTTCAAAACATCGTCGTATTCACAGAGTCTTTTTCGAATATCAAAATTCATCCCCTCAACTTTTCCCTGGGCCGACTCGATGGCCCTTGAGACAAAAGCATGCTCGATCGGCTCATCTTCCGGCAGATTAAATCGTTTCATTAATTTCTCGATACGTTCACCGCCAAAATATTTGATTATGTTCTTTGATTTGGGAAAAATTTCATTTTTCAGCGAAAGATAGAACTGTGAAGCCCCGGGCTCTCCCTGGCGCCCCGACCTCCCTCTCAGTTGATTGTCTATGCGGCGAGCTTCATGACGTTCTGTGCCTAAAACAAATAACCCGCCCAGAAACATAATCTCTTTCTTTTCTTTTTCGTCCGAGGGATTCCCGCCCAGGATTATGTCCACTCCTCGACCAGCCATATTGGTCGCCACGGTCACCTGCCCTTTTCTCCCCGCCTGGGCGATTATTTGAGCCTCTTGCTCATGATGCTTGGCGTTCAACACTCGGCAAGGAATACCCTCTCGCCCCAGCAATCTTTCCAGATATTCATTAGCTTCAACCGAAGTAGTCCCAACCAAAACTGGTTGGCCTCGCTGGTGTTTTTCTTTAATGACCTTAACCACCGCCTTAAACTTAGCCGTTTCATTGATAAAAACCCGATCCGGCAGATCCTGACGAATCATCGGCCGATGAGTCGGGATGGCTTTAACATCTAGGCCATAAACCTTGTCAAATTCTTCCGCCGACGAAAGGGCCGTTCCGGTCATTCCAGCAAGCTTGGGATACATTCGAAAAAGATTCTGCAGAGTAATCGTTGCCAGGGTCCTGGATTCAGCTTGGATGTCAACTTTTTCCTTGGCTTCAATTGCCTGATGAATTCCATCGGAATATCGTCGACCAGGCATAAGCCGGCCGGTAAATTCGTCAATAATGATCACCTCGCCATCTTTGACCAGATAGTCAACGTCTCGCAAAAACAACTCCTTGACCCGGACGGCATTCATCATTCGATGCAGATAGTTGATGCTGTCAGGATGATAAAGATTTTCAACCCCCAGGGCCTTCTCGATCCGAGCGATGCCTCCATCGGTCAGACTGACTGATTTCATCTTTCGATCAACATTATAATCATCATTCTCTTTCAATCTTTCGGCCAACCCGGCGAAAGACCGATAATCCTCCGGACGCATCATCTCTGGTTGAGAGATGATCAGAGGTGTTCTGGCTTCATCAATCAAAATGCTGTCAACCTCGTCAATAACCGCATAATTAAAAGCTCTCTGAACTTTGTCAATCAAACGATAAACTAAATTGTCTCTCAAATAATCAAAACCGAACTCATTATTGGTCCCATAAGTAATGTCGGCTTGATAAGCCTCCTGGCGAGAACACGGTCTCAAAAAATCATGGACCACCAAGAAGCCGCCCATTTGATCACGGATAGCGTCTTTTTCAACCCCACTCTTTGAAAATTTTGGATCATAGCAAAATGACTGTTCATGATTCAACACGCCAACCGTCAGCCCCAATAAATAATATATCTGGCCCATCCAAACGGCATCTCGTCGAGCCAAGTAATCATTGACCGTCACCACATGCACCCCTCGGCCGCTCAAGGCATTGAGAAAAACCGGCGCCGTCGCCGCCAGGGTCTTTCCTTCACCGGTCTTCATTTCAATAACCCGTCTTTGATGCAAGGCAATGCCGGCCTGAAGCTGACAATCAAAATGTCTCTGACCCAGAGTGCGGCGAGCCGATTCTCTGACCAGGGCAAAGGCCTCCGGCAAAAGGTCGTCTAAGGATTCTCCCGATTCATGTCTTTTTCTAAGACCATGGCCTTTCTGGCTTAACTGCTCCAAAGAAAGATCGGTTAAGCCAGCCTCTAGTTCATTTATTTTATCAATCAGCGGCTGACTCCGCTTTAAATATCGCTGATTCGGATCACCAATAATTCTATGAAGAAACATCATTCCTGTCTTTCTCGACCGCCTTTGGATTCTTCTCCGGGCCAAAGCCTCATTCTTTTAATGGCCCGCCGAGCTCGACGATAGATAGCCTCACGCCGACCGCCATACCGCCTCATCTCACCCTGAAGCTTGTCCTTTAATTCGTCAATTGCCTGAAAAATATCTTGATTTTTGGTATCAACTGATATAACCCGCCGAGATAAAACAACCTCGGCCCCAACTCTATAAATCTCATTCCGGGTTGCCTCTCTTTCAATCTTGACCCGGATCTCCATTGGAGCCGGACCGGACTCTTTGGCCCCCCGCCTGACCCGGGAGGCAAGCCTGTCCAGGGAACTCAACTTCTTCTCCAGATAATCATTGATATCTGGAGTGATATTAATATCAGAGGCATAAATGGTAATTCTCATTTCACAAGATTATTATCTTAATTCAGAATAACACTGAAAGCCGACATAATCAACCAAAAAGCCCCCTCTTTTGGAAGGGGCTTTCGGTTGATAATGTTAATCTTCGCCCAAGCCGAAGTCTTCTTCTTCCTCCTCCTTGGGCATCTCGTCACCATCCAAGCCGACAGCTTCATCGCCGACGGCTTCATCGGTTTCTTCTTCCTTGTCGTCAAATTCTTCCATGATTATTTTTAGTTAATTTTAACTACCGAAGCTTTCGGTCAGCCGACTACTGCCGAAAGCACCCACCTAACTTATATTATGTCTTTGAATTTGTCAAGCAAATTATCCCTGATTCGGCAGTCTCGTGATTTCCTCTTCTAAAGTTAGGCCGAATTCCTCGAGAACTCTTGATTTTATAAGAGCAATCAGCTCCTCTATCTCTTGACTCTTGGCCTGACCCAAATTGACAATAAAATTAGCATGCTTTTCAGAAACTTGAGCTTGGCCCAAGCGACGCCCCTTCAGGCCCACCCTATCAATCAATGCTCCCGCTGATTCTCCCGGCGGATTTTTAAATATGCATCCGGCCGAGGGTTGGAGGCGGGGCTGTGTTTTCACCTTTTTCTCAAGCATCTCATTGAAGCGGAACAATATGGCTGAATGGTCGTCTGGGTTCATTTTTAAAGAGACAGCGGTGATTATTTTGCTTTGATCTCCTTTAAAAACACTCTTCCGATAATCAAAAAGGCATTCCTGGGCTGAAAAAGATTGAAACTTCATCGTTGGCCTGTCTAAGAATCTCACCTGTTCTATCAGATCCCCAATACTATGATCAGGCGCCCCGGCATTGCCACAAACAGCCCCGCCAACCGTGCCAGGAATAGCCACCGACCACTCTAGACCGGAAAGATTTCTTCGCCGAGACTCTTTGACCAGCCAGCTAAAAGAAACCCCCGCGCCAACCTGAATCCGCTCATCTTGCCAATCAACAAGCTCAAGGCCCATTTTAACAACCAACCCATCAAAACCCTGATCGCTGACCAATAGATTACTCCCCCCGCCTAAAACAAAAACCGGGGCTCCCCGCTGTTTAGCCAGAACAATGTTTTCAACCAGATTCTGTTCTGTCCGCACCTCAACGAAATAGCGGGCCGGGCCGCCCACTTTAAAGGTT
>CAZUSP010000022.1:0-5988 GCA_964623505.1 uncultured Candidatus Saccharibacteria bacterium | reverse complement strand
TCAAATAATCAATTACGCTTTTGATCGCATTCCGGCCGAACTGGTCACGGGCTACATTACCGAGCAGGGGGTTGTTAAACCGAGCGATCTCAAAGATAAAGTTAGAAAGCATTATCCCTGGATTTCAGTTTAAACATGCAATATTCTTATCTTCATCTCGATCGAAAACCTAATCCGGATAAAGAGATTTTAATTACCTATAGGATCGGCTGCCGGCCGGGCCAGTTGCTGGAGTCGACCGCGGAAAAAGTGGCCGCCGAATCTTCAGTGGGCACCTGGACTCCGACCGAGACCTTGTCGCCCAAGGTATTCCGGGAAATGGCGGCCTATGTCTATGAGATTGATCGCGAAAGTGGTCTGGTCAGGATTGCTTATCCGCTAGACTTGTTTGAACCGGGCAGTCTGCCGCAAATGGCTTCTGGTATTATGGGGAATATTTTTTCCATGAAAGATCTGCGATCCCTGAGGATGGAAGAAATCGAACTGCCGGCTGACTATATAAACTCTTTTCCTGGTCCGTCTTTCGGGGCCGCCGGCATCAGGAATTTATTAAACATCAGAGATCGCCCAATTGTCGGTTCGATCATGAAGCCCAAGATCGGGCTTAATCCGCGGGAGAATGCCGAACTGGCTTATCAAGTTTGGAAAGGCGGAGTGGATCTGGTCAGAGACGATGAAAATCTAACCGATCTGGCGATCAGCCCCTTCAAGACTCGAGTGATTGAGGCGATGAGAATGTTGCGTCGGGCCCAAGAAGAAACGGGGCGGACCAAGGTTTATGCTTTTAATGTTTCCGGGCCGGTTGACCGAATGACAGCTCGGGCCAATTTAGTGGCCAAAGAGGGCGGAACCTGTCTGATGGTTGATATTATTGCGACCGGCTGGTCTGGGGTTCAAGAACTAAGAAGAGTTTTTCCCAAAATGATCATTTATGGGCATCGCGCCGGGCACTCAACTTTCACCCGTTCACCGAATCAGGGGCTGTCCATGATGATTTTGGCGGTGATGTCGAGACTGGCCGGCATCGATCAACTTCACACCGGAGCGGTGGTGGGTAAAATGGAGGGCCAGGCCGGGGGGATTATGAAGATAAACGAATTTTTATCTCGTCCCTGGGGCAAGCTCAAGAACGTTTTGCCCATTGCTTCTGGCGGTCTCCATCCGGGGATGATTTCTGATCTGCTCAGGATACTGGGTCATGATTTAATAATTAATTTCGGGGGAAGCATCCATGGCCATCCCGACGGTTCAAAGGCCGGGGCCGAGGCCGCTCGGACCGCTGTTGAAGCGGCCATTCAAGGAGAACCGTTGATTCAGGCGGCGCAACGCTGTCCGGCCCTGGCCCGGGCTTTGAATTACTGGTCTTAAAAATTAACCGATGATTACTTTTCAATTAAGAACTGAGTTCGTTGATGTCCAGACGGGAGACGAGCTGGCCGTCTATTTGCACCGCAAAGATGCCGGCGATCATGGCATCCGTGATAAAGACCGCCTGATCTTAAGCTGGCGCAGCGGCAGTCCGACCGTTGTTTCGGTTAATCTGACCAGCACCCTGATCGGGCCGGGGCAGATCGGGCTGTGTCAGGATTTCAAAAAGAGGACGGACATAAAAAAAGCCGAGCTGGTCAAGATACAGCTTTTGGGCACTCCAGAGTCAGTCAAATATATTGCCAAGAGGCTTCAAGGAGTTGAACTTTCTTATGAAGAGAATCTGACCATCATGAAAGACATCGTCAGCCGCCGTTTAGATGATGCCGTTATTGCTTTTTATCTTTCCAAGATATTTTTTGGCCAGGTATCGGATAAAGAACTTTATAACCTGACCAAGGCGATGGTTGAAAGCGGGGATCAGTTTGATTTTGGTGACCAGTTGATCGTGGACAAGCACTCAACCGGCGGTCTGGCTGGGAACCGGATAACGCCGATCATCGTGGCTATCATTAGCGCCATGGGATTGACTATGCCGAAGACTTCTTCCCGGGCCGTTACTTCACCAGCCGGCACGGCCGATACCTTTGAAGTGCTGGCGCCTGTTAGTTTTTCATCCAAAGAGGTCAAGCAGCTTTTGGCCAAGAACAATGCTTTTTTGATCTGGGGGGCCGATGGAATTGCGCCGGCCGATGACCGGATCATTGAGATTGCCAACGAGTTGCCGGTTGAACCTTTCAGCAAATTGGTAACCAGTATCATGGCCAAGAAAGTGGCCATGGGAGTGAAATGTTTGGTGGTTGACATCCCGGTTAACCCGACGGCCAAGGTGAAATCACTGGAAGAAGCCAGAGAGATAGAGAAGCTGTTTCTTGATCTGGGCAAACTTTTTAACATGAAGATAAGGGTGGTCTTTTATGCTTCTTTTGGTCCGGTCGGGAGGGGGATTGGTCCGGCTCTAGAGGCCAGAGATGTTCTTCGGGTGCTGCAGCAAAAAGAAAACCGACCGATGGATTTGCAGAAAAAGTCAGTTTATTACTGCGCCGAGATGTTAAAATTAGCCGGCCGAGCCAAGGGCGGCGAGGCCTATCGTCAGTCCTTGGAGTGCCTGGTCAGCGGCCGGGCCTGGGCGCAAATGCAGAAGATAATCAAAGCCCAGGGCGGCAATCCGAATATTGATTCAGAGAATATCAGCATTGCCAAGATCGTCTATCCGGTCAAGGCCGAAGAGTCCGGTTCGATCAGGATGATCGACAACAAGGCCCTGGGGTGGATAAATCGGTCTTTGGGCAACCCGACGATCAAACTGGCCGGCACCTATTTGAACCGGTTGGTTGGCGAGTCGGTCCAGAAAGGAGACGTTCTGTTTACGATCTATGCCAACAGTCAGTCCCGGCTTAATTTCGCTTTAGAGGCTTTAAAGAAAAACAAGATTTACCATATTTACAAAGGCAATGGACCTTTGTGATCAAAAGTTGAAACAGATCAAAGATCAAGTCTTGGCCTGCCGAAAATGCTGTTTGCATCAATCTCGCCGCTATCCGGTCATCGGTCAGGGCGATCATCGGGCCAGGGTTGTCTTTATCGGCGAGGCGCCGGGACGGCAGGAAGACGCCGCCGGCCGTCCTTTTTGCGGGGCGGCTGGTCGCATTCTGGACGAGGTTTTAATTGAGATTGGATTAAAAAGGTCGGCTGTTTACATCACCAATATTCTTAAGTGTCGTCCGCCCGGCAACCGCAACCCTTTGAGCGGGGAGATTGAGGCCTGTTCTCCTTATTTGAACGAACAGCTGGCAGTCATCAAACCCAAAGTCATTTGTTCAATGGGCAACTTTGCTGCTCATTACATTTTGGAAAGGTATGGCCTAAAACCGCAAGTAGTGGTTGGGGGAAAGATGCCCGGCATCACCCGGCTAAAAGGAAGGGTTTTCCTGGCCAAAGACAAAACGGGGCAGCCAGTCAAGATAGTTCCTCTTTATCATCCGGCGGTCGCCACCTATAACATCAATCAAAAACCGGCTCTGATGCGAGATTATCGAATCGTGGCCGAACTGGTCAAGGACTTTTCTTGAAATGGCGATAGATATCGTCGGCGGCAATGGCTCCTTCGGCGCAGGCGGTGACAGCTTGCTGGAGTTTGTTTGATCCGGTGGTGATATCGCCGGCCGCCCAGACACCCGGTTGACTAGTTTGGCCGCCGGGGCCGACCTTGATGAAATTGTTCTGGTCCAGCTCTAGATCAAGCGGCTGGGCCAACAATGAAGCCGGCATAGAACCAATTTCTACAAACAGGCCCGATATCTCTAATTCAGTTTTGCCCTGAAAAGGATTTTGTAATTTTATCTTGGATAGATTGTAATCGCCAACCAGTTCGATGATCTCGTTTTCACTGATCAAGGTGATGTTTGGTTTTTGCTGAATAATCTGGTCCCAGCTTGGACTACACTTTAATTGTGATCGGCGGGCAATCAAGTAGACCTGATTGGCTATATCAGCCAGATAGATAGCGGTTGTGGCGGCGGCGTCTCCGCTGCCGCAAACGGCGACTGTTTTTTCTTTGAAAAATTGTCCGTCACAAAGCGCGCAATAGGAAAGACCTCGTCCAATGAACTTTTCTTCCTGGGGCAGGTTTAGTTTTCTTTTTTGAGTGCCAAGAGCCAGCAGGATTGCTTTACTCTTATAATTATGGTTCTGATTGGTTTGAATGAGAAAAGATCCGTTTTCTTTGTTGATGCCGGTTACTTCGGCTTCAATTATCTCGGTGTTCCATCTTTCGGCTTGAGCGATCATATTTTGAGCCAGCTCTTGACCGCTTATTCCAAGATGTCCCGGGAAGTTTTCCACCCGGTGGGCCCAGTTAATGGCGCCTCCTTTTTGAGCGGCGATCAGCAGGGTTTTTATTTGACTGCGGCCGGCATAAATGGCCGCCGTCAGTCCGGCTGGTCCAGCGCCAATAATGACAAGCTGATACTCTTTCATGAAAGCGAAAGCAGTTCTTCGCTTATTTTTTTTAATTGCACTTGGTTCTGCAGTCCGACAACTCGCTGGTGCTCCTGTCCATTCAGGAACGATATTAAGGTGGGCACACTAAGGATATTAAATCTCTGGGCGGCTTCCTGATTGCTTGAAATGTCAACCTTGATGATCTTTATTTTATCTCCATATTCTTGAGCTATTTGCTCGAGAATAGGCATCATCATTTGGCAGGGTCGGCACCAGGGAGCCCAGAAGTCGATCAAGACCGGGCGATCAGAGTTGACGACTTCTTGATTAAAGGCTGACTCATCAAAAATTAATTCTTGTTTTGGCATTTTCTTTTTCTTTAATTGGCTTTTTCCAGTATAGCATCTGATATTTTATTGGCAAAAACAAAATGGCTATGATAAAATTATTCTACCATGAAAAACATCAGCCATTTTCTTGAAGACAAGAAAGTGCATCAAGAAATGACCGCCCGAATGCGTCATTTAGCCGAAGCCATTGGCGGACGGGTTGCCTTGATTGACAGCGATCGGAAAATCGTCTTGGAAAGCAGCAGTTTACTGGGGCTCTCTTCTTTAATGGCGATAGACAAACAGATCGAAGAAAAGATCAGCGGAGAATGGCAAGAATTTGCGGCCTCGGCCATCGACCACAAACAGCCCTTTTTTATGGAAGACCGGCATGGCTTGATTGTTTTTTCGGTGCCGATTCTGAATGGTCGACGCAACCGGGGAGTGCTTGTTGGTCAGGGCGGGTTTTTTGATGAAGGCCAGAGCGAGGATAAGCAAAGAGAGAAGAGGGAAGAGTTGTACCATCTGCTTGAGCTGGGCCGGCTGGGCTTGACCTGGGAAGATTATCTTGAAGCCAGCCAGAAGATCAACTTTGTCCGGGTCAATGATTTAAAAGAAATGGCTTATTATCCGGCGGCCTTAATAAGTGTTTTGGCCGATCATCACGGCCAGAATGTTTGATCAGATCAATAACCGATTATTCGGTTTTTTGATCTTTGTTTTTTTATCGGCCAACTGGCTGGTTTGGTCCGAAATTGCTCTTTTTCATGATCGTAAATTGAGGGTTACCTTTTTTGACGTTGGCCAGGGGGATGCTATTCTGGTCGAGACCCCAGAAAGACATTTTATCTTGATTGATGGCGGGCCGAGTGATCTGGTTTCAGACAAGATCGGGCGGATAGTGCCGTTCTGGCGAAAAAAGATTGACCTGGTTGTCTTGACGCATCCCCACGCTGATCACTTCTATGGCCTGATCAAGGTGCTGCGTCAATATCAGGTTGATCGAGTACTCTGGAGCGGAGTTGACTGCGCTGAACCGATCGGCCGTCTCTGGTTTCAGGCTTTGTCGGAGAGCGGCGCCCATGAGGTGATTGCCTGGGCCGGAACAAGGGTCAGGTCGTCTTCGGCCTTTCTGGATGTTCTTTATCCCCTGGAGTCTCATTATCGGCATCTGCCCAAAGATCATAATGCTGTTTCGGTGGTTACTCGCTTGGCTTACGGCCGTCAGGTTTTCTTGTTGACCGGGGACGCTACTGGTCCGAACGAATCAGAGATGGTTGAGGCCTGG
>CAZUSP010000021.1:0-6295 GCA_964623505.1 uncultured Candidatus Saccharibacteria bacterium | reverse complement strand
TCCATTGTTCTCTTGGGCATGGGTCCTTACATTACTGCCGTTATTATTCTTCAGCTGGGAACAATGATCTTTCCGTTCCTGGAAAGGCTCTATCGAGACGAAGGTGAAAGCGGCCGTCGGAAATTCAATCAATATGGCCGACTGCTGACAGTTCCGCTGGCTGCCCTTCAAGGTTATGCCATGATGGCTTTGCTTCGGAATCAGGAGATCATTGCTGATTTTTCAGCCTGGGCCATGTTTAATTTTCTGATAACAGTCACCGCCGGAGCAGTGGTTCTGATGTGGCTGGGCGAGATGATCACCGAAAAAGGCATTGGCAACGGTGTTTCTCTTTTGATATTTGCCGGTATCATTGCCGGTATTCCAATGGCCCTGGCTCAAGTTGTCGCTGATTGGCGGGTGGAAATGATACCTTTGCTGTTGGTTTTCTTGACGGCTGGACTGCTGATCATCACCCTGGTTGTTTTGATCAATGAAGGCAAAAGGAATATCCCGGTGGCTCACACCAAAAGAGTCCGGGGAATGAAGGTGTATGGCGGCTCCTCGACCTATCTTCCTTTGAACGTCAATCCGGCGGGAGTTATGCCGATCATTTTCGCCTTGGCGGTGATGAGCTTTCCGCAAATGCTGACCCAGTTCTGGGACGGCTCGCCGAATGCTATTTTGGCCGGAATCGCTTCGGGCATATCTTGGTACATGGCCAATCCCTGGTTGTACGGCCTAACCTATTTCTTGATGATTGTTGCTTTTACCTATTTCTATACTTCCGTTACTTTTGAGCCCAATAAGATTGCTGAAAATCTGCAGAAATCAGGCGCTTTTATTCCGGGGATCAGGCCCGGCCGACCGACGGGAGCTCATCTCAATTACATCTTGAAAAGATGTTTATTCGTTGGAGCTTTTTTCCTGGGATTCATTGCTTTGGTCCCCTCGATTATTCAGGGAGCAACCGGAATTGGAGCTTTTCAGTTCATGATCGGAGGAACTTCGCTTTTGATCGTTGTTTCGGTGATCATGGATACTTTAAGGCAGATCCAGGCCCAGATGAAGATTCGAGATTATGAAAACTTCTAAGATGGTGGTTTCATTGATCGGGCCGCCGGGTTCCGGGAAAGGAACCCAGGCCGCTTTATTATGTCAGCGATTTGGGTGGATAAACATGTCCAGCGGTGATCTTCTGCGGGAGCGAAGAAAGAAAGAGGACTACACCGGATGCAAGATCAAAGAAGAGATGAAGAAGGGGGAGCTGGTGCCGACACTGGTGATAGCCCATCTTTGGTTTGATCGGATGGAGGAGATAAAAAAAATGGCCGAATTCAAAGGACTGGTCATTGATGGCAGTCCGCGACGGGTGATGGAAACATCCTTGATCAAAGGCGCCCTGTCCTGGTACGGTTGGGACGAGGATTATCGGATCGTTTCCATTCGCATTTCTAAAGGTGAATCCATCAAAAGATTATTGGTTGAAAATCAGGGACGCGATCGTTACGATGATGTTAAGAGCGTCTTGGATGTTCGCTGGGGGTGGTTTGTTGATGAGGTTGAGGCGACCCTGGCTGATATCCGTCAACGAGGAGAACTGCTTGAGGTGGACGGTGAACAGAGCCGAGAAGAGGTGTTTAATGACATTCTTAAGGTTCTGGGCTTGTATGAGTCTGATTAAGTCTCAATCCGAAATAGACAAGATCAGAAAGTCTGGTCGCATTCTGGTTGGAATAATGAGTGAGCTGAAAGATTTAGTCCGGCCGGATATTACCGGCCTGGAGCTTGACGCTCGGGCTCAGGAATTAATTTCCATAAAAAGAGTCCACCCCAGTTTTAAGAATTATCGGAACTTTTCGAATGCCCTTTGTGTTTCGATTAACGAAACAGTGGTTCATGGAGTTCCCAGCGAGCGAAAGATCAAACAAGGCGATATTGTTTCTTTAGACCTGGGTGTTTTTTGCCAAGGTTATCATGCCGATGTGGCCGTCACGGTACCGGTGCCGCCGGTGGATGATGTTTCACAGCGCCTGGTTTATGTCGCCAAAGAAGCTTTAATGCGGGGAATTGAGGCTATTCAGATTGGCGGACACCTGGGTGATATTGGTCAGGCCATTGAGAGCTATGTCAAGAGTCAGGGTTTTAGCGTGGTCAGAGATCTGTGCGGTCATGGCATTGGTCGATCAGTGCACGAAGAGCCAGATGTGCTAAACTTTGGTCGAAGGGGCGATGGATTAGTGCTTAAGCCAGGTATGGTTATTTGCATTGAACCAATGGTGACGGCTGGCTGCGGCCGGGTTAAGCTGGCCGCTGATGGGCTGGCTTACGTTACCCGGGATGGCTCTCGCTCGGCCCATTTTGAGCATACCGTAGCCATCACCGGATCAGGGGTGGAGATATTGGCCTAATGATGAATAAAACTGAATTTTACAATATTAATCAAGGAGAGCTGACCCGCGATCAGATGGTCGAGGAAGTTGTTTCTTATATCAGTGAAAAACCAGAATATTTTTATGAAATAATCGTTGGCTGCGACTCTCCTTCCAATGACCATCCTGTTTTTCCGATAGTGGTGGTTGTTTTGCGAACTGGGGCCGGGGGAAGGTTTTTCGTTAAAAAGGTTAGATTCGCCGGCGATCAAAAAAGATTTTCTCATCCTCACCAGAGAATTATTCAAGAAGTAGTGCTTTCCTGCGAGCTGGCTTTGGAGATCAAGGATATCTTGGTTCAGAAAATCAGGAAGAAGGGGGGCGCCAACTATCAGTTCCGTTATATTCATGCTGATGTCGGCGAGGGAGGCAAAACCAGGAGCATGATCAAGGAAGTGATCGGGGTTATTAACGGCAATGGCTTTGAGGCCAAGATCAAACCGGATTCTTATGCGGCTTCAGTGGTGGCCGATCGTTACACTTGATTATGGAATCAGCTAAAATTCGTGAGACATTCCTTGATTTTTTCCAAGAAAAGGATCATCGTCCGGTCCGATCGGCTTCTTTGATACCGGATGACCCGAGTGTTTTGCTGACAACGGCCGGCATGCAGCCGTTTAAGAAATATTTTCTGGGGCAAGAATCTCCTTTTGGGTCGAGGGTGACCTCGGTTCAAAAGTGTTTTCGAACTTCCGATCTGGAAAAAGTCGGTGATGAAAGTCATCTGACCTTTTTGGAAATGCTGGGTAACTTTAGTTTTGGAGACTATTTTAAAACAGAAGCCGCTTCCTGGGCTTTGGAACTGCTGATTCAACGTTATGGCATTTCTTTGAAAAGACTCCGCTTCACTTACTTCGGAGGCGAATTGGGCCTGCCCGCCGATCAAGAGATCAGGGATATCTGGATCAGTTTGGGTATCGCTCCGGAAGACATCTTTTCTTTCGGCCGGAAAGATAATTTTTGGGGGCCGACCGGGCGATCGGGCCCGTGCGGTCCAACGACTGAGATCTATTATGACATAACCGGGCGGGACTGCGGCCGGGGTAAAGAATGCCAACCAGGGTGCGAATGTGGCCGGTTCATTGAGGTGTGGAATATTGTCTTCAATCAATATTATCAAGACGAGAAAGGAGTTTTAAGCAGTTTGGGGTCAAAGGGGATTGATACGGGCATGGGGCTGGAAAGACTGACCTTGGCGGTTCAGCAAACTACTTCCATCTTTGAAACAGATCTGTTTCGCGGCTTGATCGAACAGTTGGTTGATCCGGAGTCATATTCGGCAAATCCGACGTCCTGTCGAGTCATCGCCGACCACCTTCGAGGCTTGGTGTTTTTGGTCGGCGAAGGGATAACTCCCAGCAATGTTGGACGGGGTTATGTTTTGCGCCGCCTGATCAGAAGATTGATCGAGAACATCTCCGGGGTTGAGATTAGCGATGACAAGATCGTCTCGGCTCTTGGTTTGATTGAAGGTGATTACGTGAAGGTCTATCCAGAACTGCGAGGATCATCTTCAAGATCATGGGCTTTGATGGAAAAAGAAAGGATTCGTCTTGATCAGATAGTGAAAAAAGGATTGGCCAGGGTGGATCGTTCTAAAACAACCGGCCAAAAAAAGATTAGCGGGGAAGAGGCCTTCCGTCTTTATACAACTTATGGGCTCTCTTTGAATGAGCTTGAAAGACACGGTTATGATTTTGACCGACAAGAGTTGGAAACAGCTATGCAGGCACACCGGGCTGTTTCTCGCCGGGGGGCCGAGAAAAAGTTTGGCGGCCACGGAGTAAGCGAGCTGGATTCCGAACAAGACAAAAAGCAAAGAACCAGGCTTCATACCGCTACTCATTTATTGCAGGCGGCCCTGATTGTTGTTTTGGGTGATCAAGTAAAACAGAGGGGCTCTGATATCAATAACGAACGTCTGCGATTTGATTTTTCTTTTGATCGCGCCCTGACCAGGCCGGAATTGATCGCTGTGGAGGGCCAGGTCAATCAATGGATCGACCGGGGAATGAAAGTCGACAAGGAAAAAATGCCTTTTGATCAGGCCCGGGAGGCGGGCGCCGTTATGGCTCAGGGTCAGGATTATCCAGAAGAAGTTGACGTTTATGCTATTATGGACAGTGATGGATCGGTGGTTTCTAAAGAGATATGTGGCGGCCCTCATGTTGGCCGCACTAATGAGATAGGGAATTTTCGGATCGTTAAAGAACAGTCTTCTGGCGCCGGAGTTCGCCGCATTAAAGCCGTTTTGAAAAATGAGTAAAAAAATATTTGATATTCTGCCTCCGGGCAAAGAAATTCAAGAAAAAAAAGTTGTGGTTCAAAAAACCAAGAATGTTTTTAATATTCGTCGGTGGATTCTGGTCGGAGGATTGTTTTTATTTTTATTGGCTGTTATCTATCAAGTTTTGGGGACATCTTTTGTTCTTTATCTGGAACCGGTTACCCGCATCATTAATTCCGAAACAGAACTTCGAGTTCTGGCTGAACGGAATGAATCAAACTTTCAAGAGAATATTTTAGCCGGAGAAGAGATCATTCGTCAAGTTTCGGAAAGCCGCCGCTTCAAGGCCAGCGGGCAGAAAAACGAAGAGAGACGTGCTCAAGGAGTAGTTCGAGTTCATAATTTGGTCAGCCCGCCGCGTGAGATTAATCTTCGGGCGGCTACTAGATTTCTGGCTAGCGGCGGAGAGTACTTTCGGGCATCCCAGGCCATTTCTTTGCCGCCAGCCAGGTTGGAGGGCGGCCGCTTGGCTGCTTCAGTAACTGAGGTTCTGGTTGAGGCCATTGACCCGGGAGAGAATTATAATATTGGCCCGACCAAGTTTTCTGTTCCGGGATTATTGGGAACAGAGATTTATGACAAGATATATGGGGAGTCGCTCGAGGCAATGAGCGGGGGGGCTCGGTTGGTGCTGCCGCAAGTGACCCAGGCCGATCTGCGTCAAGCCGAAGACGTTTTAAGGATCGAATTGGTTAACCAGATCATTGCCGAATTAGAGAAAGACAATCTAGATCGGGTTGTCTTGCCCGATGCCGTCTCGGTGGAAATAGTTGACTCTGGTTATTCCGCTAAAGTTGGCGAAACAGTAGATGAATTTGAGGGTAATCTTACAATTAAAGGTCGAGCCGTGGGTTTTTCCAGAGAGGAGTTGAATGAATTTTTAAAGGCAGTGATTAAAAGAGAGGCGGGGGAAGAGTATGGCATTGTGCCCGGGAGTCTCCACCTAGATTATCGAATGCTTTCCCACAATCCTGCCACTAAATCTCTTAGAACCAACGTGAAGTTTTCGGCCGAGATCTATCAAGAGCTGGATCTGGATCAATGGTCGCAAGTTCTGATCGGCTTGAACCGATCAGAGCTTAAAGAAAAGATAATGGGAGACGCCAGGATTAGAGCTTTCCAGTTTCGATTGACCCCTTTTTGGTTGAAGAGGGTGCCTCGGTCGGACAAAATTGAAGTTCAGTTTCGATTCAGATGACGGTTGGAGAAAAAAGGTGAAAATGAAAGATTTATTTCGTTATTTTTATTATTATCCCCTTTTTATCCCTGAAGAGTTTTGATTGCAACAAGCCAAGAACCATCAGCTGGAAACAATCAGGGCCGACCAGCGGACAAAAGATCAAAAACAATTAATCGGCTATTTGGCTGTTTATTTTAAAAATACATTGAAAAAGAATTGAAATAAGCTACAATTAAAGAAAACAAATCGCAAACAAATTACAGTAATTAAAATTATAAATTAAACAAAAACTTATGTCCAAAAAAACAATCTTCATTGTTATCAGCGCGGTAGTTTTAGGGGGCGTTGCTGCTCTTTCGCTTTGGCAGTTTTGGCCGGCATCTGAATTAAGCTTAAAAACAACAAAATTGGCAACGA
>CAZUSP010000020.1:0-6637 GCA_964623505.1 uncultured Candidatus Saccharibacteria bacterium | reverse complement strand
TTGATCTTGATGTCATGAGTGCCCTCTCCCTCGATCTCCGCCCCCATATTTCGCAACATTCGGCCTAAGTCCTGAACCTGCGGTTCGGCCGCCGCCCCCCGGATGATTGTTTCTCCCGGGGTCAAAACCGCCGCCATCATCAGATTCTCGGTCGCGGTAACGCTGAATTCTTGCAAAACTACATTTGCCCCTCTTAAGTTGTCGCCCTTGAAGTAGTAAAAATCACCCTCTTGCCGAAACTGGGCCCCCATGTCTTCCAGCGCCTCCAGATGAGTTTCAATCGGCCTCAAGCCGATCCTGTCTCCTCCCGGCCGAGCCACCCGAAAGGCCTTGAGCCGGGCCAAAAGAGCCCCGATAAACAAAACCGATAAACGAGTCTTTTTAGCTCGATCAAAATCCATCTTCTCGGGATCAAGCGAAGTGTTCCTCATCTTCAAGGTTGTCTGGTCAACCCATTCAGTCATCACTCCCAGTCCCTCTAAGACGCTAATTATGTCCTTAACATCACTGATCAGCGGTATGTTCTCGATAACACACTCTTCATCTGTTAACAGGGTGGCAATTAAAATAGCGCCAGCCGCATTCTTATAACCGTTGGTGACCACTTCTCCTTCTAGCGGTTTACCGCCATAAATAATAAATTTATCAGGCATATTTATTAATAATCAACTACCCAATTCTAGCCCAAAATAAGAGTTTAGGCAAATAACAAAAGAGCCCCGAGTCAACCAACATCACTGATGTTTTTCGACCCAGGGCTCCACTTATCACTTGAGCCAGGCAACCGCTAGGAAGCGGCCCTCTGGCTCTTTTTCAACACTGCTTCGCCGGTGTGAGGGAAAGAGGTGAACACCATCTTTCCCCTTCGCACAACAGGTGCACTCGGGAGCAATTATAAGCCGGCCCCCAAGGCCCCCCGCTGACAGCTGCTCGCCAATGAACCCCTGCAGGTCCACCGACCAACAGCCTTCTTTGAAACCAGACGACACCAGAAACTTGTGCTCGGCCGGCCACTTCTGGAGCGCTGTCTTGGCTATCGGCTCAGGAAACCGATAGCAGCAACGACGTATACCTGGGCCAACTAAGGCATACGTCCGAGTTGTCGATCCACTGACTTGTCTCCACCGCCAAAGTGTCCTCGGGATGACGTCCCTCTCCAGGGCATCCCTGGAACCGTGGATCAGCGCTATAACTGGAAGTCGGTCGTCCACTAGGACGATTGGCGGACAGTCTCCGGGAAGAATCGTTAGCCTAAACAGAAAATGGCGAACGATCAAGGCATCCGCCTTCACCGGCCCCAGACGGTCCACCACCTCGATGGTGGTGCCCCATCCGCCAACTCGAGGCACGAGGTGGACCCCTACTGGAGGGGCATCTATTGCCTCAAGAAACCTTCTCTGAAGCGACGGGTATTGCATATTGCCGTCTTTCAGAGAGCTCCAGACAAAACTAACAATGCCTCTCGACAGTGACACATCTCCCTCCTTTTGTCACGAACCAGATATCCTACATTATATAATATAAAAGATATATGTCAATAGCAAAAACAGGCCGAATTGGCCTGCTTTTAATCTTTTTAAAGGTCAAGACAAGAGCTTTTTCTTGGATACACCGTTCTTAATGTCCTCTTCGTGTTGAGCCACTCTTTCTTTGAAATCATCCCAACTGACCTCCTCGACGCCAATCATCGAGCAAACCTCTTTGTATGGACAGTAGCGACACTGGTTATTGCTGGGCCAGTCCCCCAGTCGCACTGGAACCAAATTAGACTCTATCTTCGCCCCCAACTCCTCAAGCCCGTCCATCAGCCAATGGCACAACTGTTGGTCATAATCCAAGACAAACTCTTTCAGATCTTGAGTATCTTTGTTCACATAAAGCAATATGCCTTGAGATATTTGAAAAAAATGAAGATAAAGCTGGAGCTGATAAATGTATTCTTCCGAGGGCTTGTTCAGCACTCGAAAACCATTACTGCTGATGCTTTTGATGTCCACCACATAATCTCGCCCCTCAACCTGGATCAGGGCGTCAGCTCGGCCAGAAACAAGATTATTGGCTGGAATATTAACCTCGTCTCCCCGCAAAACATTCTGGCCAGAAAGAGCCTTGACGATCAACTGATGAATATAGTGGCCATGGTCAAAAAGTCTTAAAATCCGGGGCTCAAGATCGCGGCAGGGTGCCTGTTTGAATTTAAAAAAAATGCTCCGAGGACACTTTCCGGCATCGGAAACATAGAATTTCTTTTGAACATAACTTCCCCGACTGTTCTCTAAATAAAAATTATCGATGATCTCTTTCAGCATCACTCGATGATCATTAACGTTTTCGCCATTGAGGGGCTCGTCTGGCTCGCTTAAGCCCAAACTTTTTTCTTTCTCTCATTCTGGGATCTCGAGCCAAATATCCAGACTTCTTCAAAACCAGTCTCAAATCCTGGTCAGCTTTTACCAAGGATTGGGCCAAACCATGGCGGACAGCCTCGGCTTGAGCCGTTGCCCCGCCGCCGCGAACCAGGACCGTCACTGGGAACTGATCACCTAAATTAGATTTCCTTAAGGGGGACAATATCTTTTCTTGATGACTTAAAATGGGAAAGTATTCTTTCATTTTTTTACCATTAACCAAAAAACCCTTCTTTTTGGCGCCTGGATAAATGCGCACCCTGGCCACCGCGGTTTTGCGGCGACCGACTGATTCAATATATTTTTCCTTAATCTTCTTGGGCTTATTCGCCTTTGTTTCAGTTTCAACCATTTTAAACGAATTTTAATCTTTTAATTCTTTCCTTTCTTAAACGATTTTTGGGCAACATGCCCCAAACAGCCAAACGCAACACCTCTGACGGCTGCTGCTCATACACTCTCCCGGCTGGAATTTCTTTCAAGCTTCCCAAATAGCCGCTGTGGCGATAATATTTTTTATCGGTCCACTTTTGTCCGGTCAATTTTATTTTGTCCGCATTCTCAACCTCAATAATCGTAGTTCCGGCCTTATTGGGAGCATAGTCCGGACGATGTTTATCCTGAAGCCTGAACGATATTTCGGCCGCCAGTCGTCCGACCGAACGCTCTTGAGCATCAAATTTTAACACCTCCCCAGACAAGGTCTCCTTGGCCGTCTTCTTTTTCGGCTTTGTTTTCTTGTTGGTCTGAATCATAATATTATTTCACCAGTTCTATAAACACCATCGGGGCTCCGTCTGAAGAACGTTGACCCAGTTTTATCACCCGAGTATAACCCCCCGCTCTTTCCTGATAACGAGGCGCCAGCTCTTTGATGATTTTTTTGACCGCTTGATTGGATAACGACCGTCTCAACTCCCGTTGCGCCAACAGATCTTGCTTCTTGGCTTTGGTAATCAATTTCTCGGTTAAACGGGCCGCCTCTTTCCCTTTGGCCTGAGTAACTTTAATCCTTTCTTTTAAGATCAAAGACTGAGCCAAGCCGGAAAGCAAAGCTTTTCCAGGGGCCTTCCTTGAAAACTTGCCGTTTCCGGTTTTCATTCTTTCAAATTCAATCCTAATTTCTTGAGGGCCTTCTTGACCTCATTCAGGCCCTTCTCGCCCATTCCTTCAATCGCTAATACTTTTTCTGGAGTTTTAGAGATCAATCCGGAAACTGTCTTTATGCCGCCTTGCTGTAAAACTCCGGCTGTTCGAGCCGAAATAGAGATCTCCTCAATCTTGATCTTTTTGACCTCCACGTCATTCTTGAGATTTTTCTTCTTAACGATTTCAGCCTTTTTCGGCTTTTCTGTTTTGAATGAATCAGCAATGATCTTGAAATGGTCGGATAGCAAGGAAGCAGATCTCGTCAGAGCATCCTCCGGCGCAACAGCCCCATTGGTTTCAACGGTCAGAATGATCTTATTAAAATCAGTCCGATTACCAACCCGCATATTTTCCACCCGATAGGCCACCCTCTCAACTGGAGAAAAAGCGGCATCAAGCAGTATATCCCCGATTACCGACTTTCCCGCCTGACGCACCTCTGCTGGCTGATAACCGACTCCCGACTCAATGGTTATGGTAACAACTAATCGTGCCTTGGCATTGGTTAACGTAGCAATATGTTCTCCGGGATTGGTTAATTTAACTTGCGGGCTTAGATTAAAGTCACGACCGGCAACCTTCCGCTCGCCCTTGACCTCCAACGAAGTCTGATAAGGATGATCATCGGGCAGAACAAATTTAAGTTTTTTTAAATTAAACAAGATCTGAATGACATCTTCTTTAACATGAGGCAGAGTTGAAAATTCATGCGGCGCCCCCTCTATCTTGACTCGGGTCACGGCCGTGCCCGACAAAGAAGAAAGAAGAACTCGGCGCAGGGCATTGGCAACAGTCAGCCCATATCCGGGATAAAAACCGCCAATTTCAAAAACGGCCCGGTTGTCTTCCCGAGAAATGGTTTTAAAAGTAGAAGCTAGTGGAATCATAAATAAAGTAATTAATTAAAATTACCGGGTGTAAAACTCTAAAATGGTTGACACTTGAGCTGGCGGATTGATCTCTTCCAGAACCGGCGGCCGAATCAAGGTCGTTTCTAGTTTTTTACGATCGGTCTTAAGCCAAGGACTGGCTTCCGCGCTTTCTTTGGTTTCCAGCCTTTTGAAAGCCCCCTGACCGCATGAGCCCTCGCAAACAGCCACCACCTGATCCTTGCCCACTGAAAAAGACGGGCGGTCTACTTTGCGACCATTCACCCGAAAATGCCCGTGAACAACCAGTTTTCGGGCTTGTATTCTTGATTCAGCCAATCCCGCCCGATAAACAACGTTATCCAGCCGAGATTCTAATTTTTGAATCAAGCCCTCGCTGGGATTCTGGTATCTTTTTGGCTTATTTAATATCTCAAAAACATATCGGCGAAACTGCCCTTCTGAAAGATTGTACCAAAGGCGGAGTTTTTGTTTCTCCGCCAGCTGTTGGCCGTAATCAGAAGGCTTTTTTCGGAAAGCGCTTTTCCCCTGCCTCCCCGGCGCATAAGGCCTTTTGATCATGGCGCACTTGGCCGAAAAGCACCTCTCCCCTTTCAGGAAAAGCTTTTGATTGAACCGACGACAGATTTTACAATGATAAGATCGCGGCATAATATCTTATTAAACTCGGCGAGCCTTGCGCGGGCGACAGCCTCCATGAGGCACTGGTGTTTTATCTTGTATTTTAACAATGTTGATGCCTCGGGTCGCCAATGAACGCAAAGCCGATTCGCGCCCGGCCCCGACCCCTTTGATAGCTATCTCCACCTCCCGAACCCGCATTAGTTCAATGGCGTCGCCAATGGCTTGGGCAGTCTTGGAAGCAGCGAAAGATGTTCCCTTTTTACTGCCCTTGAACCCAACTCGCCCGGCACTTTGAGAAAGCAAAACATTTCCCTGATCGTCAGTCAAAACCATCTTGGTGTTGTTGTAAGAAGAAATAATATGGACAATACCCCGACCAATCGACTTTTTCTTCAAAGAGTAGACTGATTTGCCCAATCCCTTCTCAATCTCGCTGTCCTCGCTTAAGACCTCTTCCGTTGTTTTTTCGATAACGTGTTTTTTCCCCATGTTGTTTTATTTAGCTGACGGCGGTGCTTTACGACCCGAGCCGGCTGATTTCCTAACATTTCCTCGGACAGTCCGGGAATTGGTCCTGGTCTGCTGCCCCCTAACCGGAAGCTGTTTTTTATGGCGTTCTCCCCGCCAGCAAGAGATATCTTTTAGCCGCCGAACATTCAAAGCGACTTGCTGCCTTAAGGCGCCCTCTGTTTTGTAACGTTGGCTAATTAACTGCTTGAGCTGATTGACCTCTTCGGCCGTCAAATCACTGGCCTTCTTCATGGAATCTATCTTCAGCTCTTCCAAGATGCGAAAACTAGCCGCCCGGCCGATCCCATGGATATAGGTTAGACTGATCCAAATATGTTTATTGTCAGGAATACTAACTCCGCCGATTCTGGGCATAATTAACCTTGACGCTGTTTATGTTTAGAATTGCGACAAACAACACGCAGCCGACCTTTGCGGCGCACCTGCTTGCATTCTCGACATAATTTTTTAACCGAAGACCTTACTTTCATTTCTAATTTCGATAAACAATTCGGCCACGACTGCGATCATAAGGGCTGATCTCAACCGCTACTCGGTCGCCAACCAATATTCTAATGTGAAAACACCTAAGACGACCAGAAAGATGGGCTAAAACCTCTCGACCATCATCCATCTTAACCCGAAAGTTGGTGCTAGGCAAGCTCTCGATGATCGTTCCCTCTTCGCGAATCAATTGTTTATTTTGCATCTAAAAATAAAGAAAAAACGAGGCAACACTGGCTTAAGAAGCCGCGTTTTTGGGCCGAATTGAATTTAATCTCTCTTGGCTTAACTGCTTCAGAATAACAAAATAGATGAAAATAGTCAAGAATCTCAATCTTTAAATTGACAGCCTTTCTTCAGGTGAGACCTTAAATAACTGATATGTTTTTTCTTTTCGGCTTCTCTTTTAATTTTTCCAACTTCATCTCGCCAGCGTCTCCTTTCCTTCTTCGGAAAATGCTGATGGCTTTAACTTTTTAAAGGAAAGAATTATTTTCCCACCGGTTCAACTATCCACCAGAGTTCGTTGCCATCTTGAGCTCTGTAGACAAG
>CAZUSP010000019.1:0-8982 GCA_964623505.1 uncultured Candidatus Saccharibacteria bacterium | reverse complement strand
TCCACGGCCAGCCGGAAAGAAGGTTGTCGTTTTGAAGACTTGGTTGGTGAGTGCTACAATCAATTTCCGGATAAGTTTTGTTTTGCCGAATATCCCCAATGGCCTGATGCTCGTAAGCTTGATCGGGCTTTACGAAGCTTAAGAAGCGAGGGGCAAATCAAAGGAAGTCCGCAATCGAGTTTTTCACTGACTAGGGCTGGATTAAAAAGAGCTCAACAATTGGATAAATTATTGCGTCAAAATAAATTATTTTAAATATGTTTGAAAAACTAAAAGATCTAAAGAAAGCCAGAAAAATGCAACAAGCATTTATGAAAGAACGATACTCGGTTGAGAGTAATGGCATTAAGGTAACAGTCAACGGAAGCCTGCAGGTTGAAGAAATATTGATTGGACCAGAGGTTGATCGCGATCAAGTCGGGGAGATGGTGCGTCATTCGGTCAATCAGGCCCTGAAAGAGATTCAGCAAAAATTAGCCCAACAATTACTAGGTTGATTCTTGTTCATGAAGATATTCTTCATCAATGTTAACGACTGGCTGGTAACCATCTTTAGCGGCATTTTGGTCGTCTTGATATTGTATTATGGTTATCGGTTTTTTATTCTTCCCTTGCTATGAATCGTTCCGAGGGCTTGGCTTTTTTAAAAGAAAATTTAAAAAACGAAAATCTGGTCAAGCACAGTTTGGCGGTTGAAAAAGGAATGATGGCTCTAGCCATTTATTTTCAAGAAGATGCTTGTTCTTGGGGATTGGCCGGGCTGTTGCATGATATTGATTATGAACAAACAAAAAATCAGCCGGAGAAACACTCTCTTTTGGGGGCGGAGATGGTTTGCTCTCGAGGCCTTTCCCAAGAGATCGTTGAAGCGATAAAAAGCCATAATGCAATTCATGGAATAGGTTCGCAAAGTTTAATGGGCCGGGCGTTGTTTTGCCTTGATCCTTTGACGGGCTTGATCGTTGCGGCCACCCTGGTCTTGCCGAGTCAAAAAATAGCTAATTTGACGGTTGAGTCGGCCGTGAACCGTTTTGGCGAGAAGTCATTTGCTCGAGGGGCCAACCGCGACATAATTGCTCGCTGTCAGGATTATTTAGGATTGAGCCTGAATGAATTCATTTCGATTGTCTTGCCAGCGATGCAGGAAATATCAGATGAATTGGGTTTATGATAGAGCCAGAAACTCCAGCCATTAAGCTGGCTTGGAACAATATTAATCGGAGTGATTTTTTGCCGGTCGATCAGAAGCCTTTGGCTTGTCTTGACCAGCCCCTGCCTATTGGTTGGCGACAGACCATTTCTCAGCCATCAGTGGTGGCTTTTATGCTTGAAGAATTAAAGCCAAAACCAGGCGGCCGCTATCTTGATATTGGCTCTGGTTCAGGGTGGACAACGGCTCTTTTGTCCCACATTGCCGGACCAAACGGCCGAGTTTGGGCCATTGAATTAATACCGGAGTTAAAAGAATTTGGCCAAAATAATGTTGGTCGGTATGGTTTCATTAAAAAGGGGACAACTAAATTCATTTTAGGAGACGGTTCGTTGGGCCATCCCCAGGAGGCGCCCTTTGATGGTATTTTAGTTTCAGCTAGCGCCAAAGAAATTCCAGATAAGTTGAAAAAACAACTCAAAGTGGGCGGGCGGATGGTTGTCCCGGTTGGTCAAAGCATCTTTCGAGTGGTTAGGACGATTGATGACTTTGAGGTCAAAGAATTCAAAGGATTTGTTTTTGTCCCATTAATATCAAAACATGAAAAATAAAGAATCATTTTGGATAATATTTTTAGTTGCCTTGCCCTTTTTAATAATCGGAGTTATTGGTTTAATGATCTGGAGTTTGGTTTATCAGCCGGTTGATATCAATGGGCTAGAGGTTGTTTTTGAGATAGAGCCGGGACAAGAATCGATATTAATTGCCCAGCGGTTGGAGGACGGCGGACTGATCAAGAGCGCTTATGCTTTTTTGGTTTATAATATTTTTACTGGCGGTTATGATCGTTTAAGAGCTGGTCAATATCAACTTAGCCCAGCTGATAATATAGCTGAAATATCGAGAAAAATTGTTAGCGAGCGGCCACTGCCAGAGGTAGTAGTGACAATACCGGGGGGGCTGAATTTGAGACAGTGGCAAGAGAGGCTGGAAGATTATTTTCCAGAACTGGACCTTGCTTCTTATCGCATTGCTGATTTCAGTCATGATTTCGATTTTTTGGCTGATGCTCCCGCCGAGGCCACCCTCGAGGGTTATCTTTTCCCGGACACTTATCACTTTAACCGGCAAACTGACCCCGAGGTCATGGTGAGAACCTTTTTGGTTAATTTTGAAAGAAGATTAGCCGACTTGCTGATCCAGGCAAAAGAGCAAAATAAAAACATTCATCACTTGGTAATCTTGGCTAGTCTGATTGAGAGAGAGGTTCGTGAGTGGGCGGATAAACGATTGGTCGCTGGTTTAATCGAAAGAAGACGGTCAATCGGCATGCCTCTGCAAATTGATGCCACGATCACATATCTGACCGGGCGGGCCAGTACAGCCATCACCATATCCGAAACTAAAATAGATTCTTCCTACAACACCTATCTTTATCCGGGTTTGCCGATCGGGCCTATTTGTCATCCGGGCCGACTGAGCTTTCAAGCCGTTATGGACCCCAAAGAAAGTGATTATTTGTTTTATCTTTCCACCCCGGAAGGCGAGACCATTTTTAGTCGAACACTGGAAGAACATAATCGTGCCAAAGCTAAATATTTAAGATGAAAATCGTTTTTGTTGTTTCCTTCAAGGGGTTTCAAGACCAAGAATATTTTGAAAGCAGAAGGGTGATTGAAGAGGCCGGCCATCAAGTAGTGGTGACCAGCACTGAGCTGGGATTGGCCAGCGGTGCTGATGGGAGTCAAATCAAGATAGAAAAGACATTGAATCAGGTTGATTTAAAAGAATATCAGGCCTTGGTTTTTATCGGTGGTCCGGGGGCTCTCAAATATCTTGACCGCAATGACTCGTATAAACTAATTGGCCAAGCGGTCAATCAAAAGATTATCTTGGGGGCGATTTGCATCGCTCCTTTGATTTTGGCTCACTCTGGTTATTTTAAGGGTGGCCAGATGACGATCTGGACCTCGCCGATGAATCGTTGGCCGATAAATGATCTTAGGTCGGCGGGGGTTGAGTATGTAGCTCGGCCAGTTGTTCAAGACGGCTTATTGATTACGGCCGATGGACCTCTTGCGGCTATTGATTTTGGCCAAACAATTGCTGCTTCACTTGACAAGATATAGGCACTTAGATTAGGATGTGTTTGTTCCCGCAGACAGCAGGTAGCCAAGGCGTAAAATCCTGCCGAGGGTCGTAAGACTTTTTGTTGCGGGAAAGCCGCAATTTTTTGTTTTTTATGCCCTTAACAATTGATCAGAAAAAAGATATTGTTGCCGATCTGAAAGAAAATCTTAAAAAACAACGAGGTATAATCCTAGTTGATTTTGGGGCTTTACCGGCTGGCGAGCTAGCTGAATTAAGACGCCAATTGAGAGAAAAGAACTGTTTGCTTCAAGTGGTTAAAAAAAGCTTGCTGATTCGGGCTCTCACCGAAGAGGGACTGCCCCGGGAAATAGACCACAGCGGCTCAATGGCTCTGGTGTTTGGATTCAATAATTCTATTGCCCCAGCCAAGATAGCCTATAAATTTGCCCAAAAGGAGGAAAGATTGAAGATCCTGGGTGGAATCTGGGATAATGAAATTAGGGACCCGGAACAAGTTTCTTTTCTGGCCCAGCTTCCTTCTTACGAGGAGTTGTTGGCCAGGCTGGTCTGGATTTTGAAGTCGCCGATGACTGGACTGATTGGCGTTTTAGACGGAACATTGAGGAATTTGGTGGTCGTTTTGTCAGAGATACAGCGTCAGAAAAATTAATTAAAATTAAATCATAAAACATGAGCGAAGAAGAAAAAGCACAGGCTGACAATAAGCCAGCCGAAGAAGTGTCTGTTCCCGATAAGTTCAAGGATCTTATCGAGGGAATAGAGAAGATGAGTGTTGTCGATTTAGCCGAGTTGGTGAAAGTTTTAGAAAAAAAGTTTGGGGTTACATCGGCTGTGCCAATGATGGTTGCGGCTCCAGTGGCGGGTGAAGCCACGACTTCAGCTTCCGAGAAGAGCGCTTACGACGTGATCTTGGCCGGAGTCGGAGAAAAGAAGATCGAAGTTATCAAGGTTGTTCGTGATATTACGGGCCTTGGTTTAAAAGAAGCCAAAGACATAGTTGATGCTGCCGAAAAAGAAGCTCAAAAGATCAAAGAGCAGGTCAAGAAAGAAGAAGCCGAGGAAATCAAGCAGAAGTTGGAAGCAGCTGGGGCTAAGGTTGAACTAAAATAAGTTTTATTATTCTGTTTGAACGGGCGTCGGATTATTTCTGGCGCCCTTTCTCTTTAATCGTGATTCATAAGATGATAGAATGGTGCGGGGCATATAGCTCAGTGGTTAGAGCGCACGGTTCACATCCGTGAGGCCTGTGGTTCGACCCCACATATGCCCACCATTATCAATACGATATTTTTATGCCTCTGACCGAAACAGCAACAAAAAGAAGAACTAATCTTTTGATTTGGTGGCTGGTTTGGTATTTATGGGGTATGCCCAGGGCAATTATCAAGATTACAGCTAATTTTTTAAGATTCGCTTTGAATTATTTTTCTTTTGGATTATTGATCCGGACGCTTTTTGATCCCTGGCGCCAGTATCGTTGGAAGTATCCCCGTGGTTTTGATTTCCAGGAATATGGCAGTGTTTTTTTCTCTAACCTGATCTCAAGATTTTTGGGTTTTTCGGCCAGGATATTTTTAATGTTAGTCGGCATTATTAGCGAATTTTTTTTACTGATTGCCGGCATATTAACTTTTTTCTTCTGGCTTTTTAGTCTTCCTTTGTCCATTGCCTTCATTGTCTTAGGTCTAAGATGGATGACCGGAGTTTGAAAAAATCATATTTCAATCATCGCCAGGCGCTGGTCTTTCGACTGGTCTCATCTTTCTTAGTTAAATTAATGAAGTTGGCCCGGGTTGTTGGATTTGTCTTTTTGATTCTGTCAATTTTATTGAGCTTGACGGGCGCCCTGTCGGAAATACTATCTTGGCCTTACGTAAATATATTTTTGGGCGGGGCTTTTATTGCCTTTGGTCTTTTTTGGATCAGCTGGTTAATGTATCTTTTTTACAAACTGCAGATAATTAATAGCCGGCCTCGTCTAGAATTAAGAGAAGCCTTGGAAAGAGGGCGAAACTTAGCTGATTATTTCAGTTTTGATCTAGCTCGAATATTCAGCGATGCTTTTCGAGGACCGAAGCTGATTACTCGTCCTATTATTCTGGCCCGTTTTTTGATTATTTGCGATCCAAGCCTTGATTTCATATTAATGCGCTTGGGCTTAAGCCGTTCGGTGCTTGAAAAAAGGCTTAAAATCGAGATTGACCGAACGGTCTGGTCTGACGAAGCCATTAGTTGGGAAGATATAGTAGTGGCGGCCGCCGAAAGGGCGGCTAAAAGGGAAAGCAATTGGATTGAATCAGGCGATCTACTTCATGCCTTGTTTCATTTTATCCCTTTTTTCAACGAAATAATGATTGAGCAGGAGATGGCTTTGGAAGACGTTAACAATGTCGTTGAGTGGTATGAAAGAATCAAGGCCGAGGCCGATAAATTTAAAAAGTTCTGGGACTATGAAAACTTAGTCCGCAAGGGGGGCTTGGCGCGCCACTGGGCGGCGGCCTATACCTTGACCATAGATGAGTATTCACGCGACATTACTGAAATTGCTAGAGAAAGAGGCGGCCGGCCAAGTGTCTTTGGGCATGAATCCGAGCTGGAGCAGGTTGAGAACATATTAGCCGGATCGGGTCGCAACAACGTTCTGTTGGTTGGCCAGATCGGGAGCGGAAGGATAGAAGTGGTTATTTCGCTGGCGGCCAAAAGCTTCTGGGGAACCTCTTTGCCGGCCCTTAACGGTAAGCGGGTGATGGAATTAGACCTTTTAACAATCACTGCTCGGGCGCCTTCTATTGAAGAGATGGAGAGTATTCTTGATAAGTGTTTTCAAGAGGCAATTGCCATGAGCAATGTTATTTTGGTTATCCGCAACTTAGAGGATTTTGTCAAAACAACTAAAGTTGGGGCGCCGGACATCTCTAATCTGTTGGTCAAATATCTCGAGTCGCCCCGTTTCCAGGTTATTGCCATTGCTTCCTATGCTGGACTTCATCGAGATATTGAAAAATTGCCAGCTATCTTAAATCTTTTCAACAAGGTGGAGGTTGCGCCTCCTTCCGCCCACGAAACTATTATAATACTGGAATATATGGTGCCGGAGTTTGAAAGCCGATATAACCGTTTCATTCCTTATTTGACTTTGAAGAGAGTGGTGGAAAGGAGCGCTCGCTATCTTCAAGACAAGCCGTTTCCGCGCAAAGCTATCGATCTTTTGGATGAAGTTATGGTTTATGCTTCTCGCCAACCGGGCACCAGCTATGTTGATCCGAGTTGGGTTGATTTGGTTATTTCTCGACGGGCCGAGATCCCAATAGGTCGAATTCAGTCGTCAGAAAAAGAAATGCTCCTCAAACTGGAACATCTTATTCACGAGAGGGTGGTTAACCAAGACGAAGCAGTCAAAGAAGTTTCTTCTGCCCTAAGAAGGGCTCGAGCCGAGGTTACTACCCGGCGCACCCAGCCAATGGGCTCATTCCTCTTTCTTGGTCCGACCGGGGTGGGCAAGACCGAAACGGCTAAAGCTCTGACGGCTATCTATTTTGGTTCAGAAGAAAAAATCATTCGAATTGATATGTCTGAGTTTCAAGATTCGTCTGACATATATCGGCTTATTGGCAACCGCGATCATGTAGGATTATTAAGTTCGCAGGTTCGCGAGAATCCATTTTCATTGGTCTTATTAGATGAAATAGAGAAGGCTCATCCCGACATTTTGAACTTGTTCTTAACCGTCTTTGACGAAGGCTATCTAACTGATGGTTTTGGCCAAAAGGTTATCTTTTCGGACACCATCATTGTGGCCACTTCTAATGCCGGAGCCGAGATTATTCGTCGAGACATAGAAGCCAACATGTCTTTAGGACTTTTAAAGAATGAGCTATTAGAGCATCTGATGCGAGAAAAGTATTTTCGGCCGGAATTGATAAATCGATTTACGGCCGTGGTTGTCTTTAAGGTTTTAAACCCGAAGCATTTGCTTGAAGTGGCTGATCTGATGCTGGGAAGATTGAATAAAGCCCTTGATGAAAAGGGCATTGCCTTTGAATGGGATCAAGTTTTGAAAGAGAGGATAGTTGAGCTTGGCTATAAGCCGGCCTTTGGAGCCCGGGAGATGGAGCGGGTGGTGCATGATCAGGTTGGTAATGCCCTGGCTCAAGCCATTTTGAGAGACGAGATCAAGAGGGGTGACCGGGTGAAGGTTAATGCCGCTGATTTTAGCGTTAAATTGATTCGAGATGAATTTTAAATATTGGTTAGGTCGAGCGTTGTTCTATTGTATGCTGGCCATGGTTATTATCGCCGCCGATAGTTTGGTCTTGCCGCTAGAAACAGGTTATGATTGGAGCGGGGATATGCGGCATTGGTTTTTCAGCTTTTTAACTCGATCAGATGAAGATTTGATCCAGAAACTGGTATTTTATGGATTGATATTGCTTGGTTTCTGCTTTTTGATTTCTATTATTAACCAGTCTGAAGAAAAGATCCGAAAGATATGTGGGCGATCGGTCCTTTTGGCTCCATTGTTTTTGACCCTTTCTCTATTCAGCCAAGATCTGATCTTGAGGATCATTTCTTGTCAGACGATCGTTGATTGAGGTGAAAAAGTCCTTTTCCCATTTTATTGTTCCTTTTGTCTTATTCTTCATTTTTTCACTGTTAATTATCAACTGGTCAAGTATCAGCTGGGTTTTTGACTGGGAGATCTGGCAAAGAACCAGAGAACAAGTTGATCCAATTCCGGAAGATGAAGAAATCGGAGAAGAAGCCCCGAGCGCGGCCAATACTTTAATCATTCCCGTGTTAGGGGTTGAGGCTCCATTAAGAATGCCTGATTCAACCGAAGAATCTATTTTAATGGCCGAGCTTGATCGGGGGGTGGTCCTTTACCCGGGTGTTGTTCCCGGAGAAAAAGGCCGGGTGATTGTTTTGGGGCATAGTGCGCCGGCCGGACACCCTGACATAAAATTCGATCACATCTTCAGCAATTTGGGAAATTTAACGGCTGGCGATAAAATAAAGATTTATTACAATGAACGTCTTTTTATCTATTCTGTGGATCGGGTTAAAACAATGAGCGTAAAAGAGTACAGTGTGTTCTTATCGGAATTAGTTGAAGATGAATATGCATTGGTTGTTTCTACCTGCTATCCTCCGGGGCGGGACTGGCAGAGATGGGTAGCGGTTGCACATCTATTGACAGAATAACGTATAGGTGGTATTATTTGATTGTTCTAGATTAGGGTAAAACAAAGAGATGAAATTCAAATATTTCTTTTTTTAAAAAAAGAAACAAAAAGGATGTCTTCTGGTTAGTTGAAACGACCTCGGGCATTCCTTAATAGAATCATGGCGCCTGGTCTTGACAATATTTAGAATATAATGTAGAATTTGTAAGAATAAAAATAAAAAATAAAACATGACTAAAACAAATTGTTTAAAGTTTATTAAATACTGTTTGCCGACTTTGCTGTTTGCCTCAGCTTTGATACTGCCTTTTTCGATTTCAGCCTTAACTTGGGTAGATAGCGGCGGTAGCTCCTCGGGGGGCCATAGCACCGGAAACACTACTGGAAGCACCGTCTCTTGCACCAATCAGTGCTCGCCCCAGGGCCGGATCGAGCATTCGGGTAGTTATCAGCGAACCTGTGGCTTTCATGATAGCAGCGGATGTTTGAGTTGGTCCAGTTGGAGGACGACTCCGGGTACCATCTCTTGCACCAATC
>CAZUSP010000018.1:0-10284 GCA_964623505.1 uncultured Candidatus Saccharibacteria bacterium | reverse complement strand
ATTGTTGTTATTAGAATAACAATTATGGTAATTAAAGTTTTTTTATTCATATTAAGCGGGAATTGGCTGTTTTTGAGGCCAAAACTGCCAAAGCAAAAGAGCAATAGCGCCAATTAAAACTACCGCGCCGATAACGATAAAGATTTTTTTGGACATAGGTTTTGATTAATTTTTAATTTTTAAATTTTATTTTTATGCTTAGTATCAAAGTAGTAAAAATCAAAATATTTTTGTTCATATTTTCTCTCCTTTCTCTTTGGGCATCAAAAGCAAATAACCGCCCAAGACCAGCAAAACAATTGTCGCCAACAACACTACTTTTTTCATATCCACCTGATAATATTATATTTAAAAATAGTCGTAAAGGCCCCGCTCTATTTTTAAGATTTATCCCGCACTTTTCAGAATGACCCTCACTTTTTAACCCAAAAAGTGCCGGCATTCATGCCGCACCTTCTCGCTTAATTAAAAATGGGGTCAGCTCTATTTTCTATTTCCGACCCCTCTGCTCAAAAAAATAGGTAACCCTAGAAAGACAATGCTTCTTGACTGATTGAAATTATCAGTTATCTTGCCGACTCTCGAGGTCCTGGCGAGACTTCCGTCCCACAAGATGTTTTAAACCAAATTCTTTCCAGTTGCAGGTTTACAGATTAGGGAGCATCAGTTAAGATAGACAAGAACTGAATTAATTGAATTGAAAAATTAAAGATGCTCAAAAAAGTTTGTTGGAAAATAAGAGAACTGACAACTGCGGAAATCCATTTCCGGGACAATTTTTTAATCAAATATTTAGAGTTTATTCCCCGGGAAGTAAAACCGAATCATATTACGACACTTCGTTTTGCGTTTTCCTGGCCATTTTTTTCTCCAGATTTATTAGCCCAGAATCAGCATTGTTTTTAGCCATAAGCGGCACGCTGACCGATATAATAGACGGGGTGTTCGCCAGAAAAAGGAATCAAGTTACCGACTTTGGAAAAATTTTTGACCCGATAGCTGATAAAATTATGGCCGCCGGGATTTTGTGGTATTTGTTTACCCATAATCTTATCGATTTGAACCTTATAATCCACATAATCCTGCCCGAAACATTGTTAATTGTATATGGAATCTGGCTTTTAAAGAATAAATGGGCAAAAACTCCCGAACCGAATATTCTGGGAAGAACCAAGTTCATTTTATATGCACTCGGATTTATCTTTTTACTCATTTCGCAGCTGAATAATTTAGATTCAGCCTTATCTAATTTCGGATTTTTATTAATCACCTTGGGGGTTGTTTTTGCCTGGTCAAGTCAAGTCGTGATTATTCGGGAAGCTATAGAAAGCATTCACTTCCGCGCCAGCTTCGCGCCAAATAAAAATCAATGGAAAACTGAAATTAAGTAAGCCACTTCCTAAAGATCCTCTGAAACATCAACTGAATCCCCTTTTCCCGCAACACCTCTTCATTGTACTGGCATTGGCAACACCGCCAACCGCTACTCGACTGAATTCATATCGATCAGAGCCGCCCAGACATTATCGGGACTAAGGGTGGTGAAAATAGTTGTTTTGCTGAAACCCCGGCGCTTGACATCTATTGGTCAACGCCATCCCCTGTTTTTGTTTCTTGATTGATGAACTACATCCCTTTGATCCAAACAGAAACACTAAATGTTGCCGGGCCAGGGCTCGAACCTGGAATCTCCTCGTCCAAAGCGAGGCGTGTTACCTTTACACTACCCGGCATTATTCCGCACTTCTAACCAGAGCCAGCTCTAGGGGCAAAAGAGCAATGGCGCTGTAATCAACTTTTCTCTGGGCTTCCAGAAACAAGTCTATTATGGAGCAAAGCCTCTCTCTTGTAAATGCCTTTCCCTGTTTTTTCATCTTCTCTTTTTCTTCCGGAGAAAGATCCATCATCTCAAAGCTGTCAAAATCAGGATTGATTTGAAATAAAAGAACATAACGGAGATAATTGACCGCAGCCCGACTCAATTCATGCGGGCTGATCCCCTGTCCGGCCAGCTCATTCAAAAAAGCAAGAGCTTTATCCACTTTTCCTTCGGCCATTAGATCAACCAAGGCCCCCACCTTCCCTACCTCAACCAGGCCCAACAGGCCCCTGACTTCCTCAACCTTGAGAATCGGCTTTTTATGGGATAGGGCCAGGGTCAAACAAGCATCAAGCAAACTCTCGGCATTCCTTAAAGAACCTTGAGCGCTTTGAGCCATTAAAGAAACCGCCTCGGGCTCATATCCAACCTTTTCCAGGTCCAGAATCTTGGCCAACTGGCCTTTGATATCCGCCAACTTGAGATTATGGAAATCAAACCGCTGGCAGCGGGAAACAATGGTTGGCAGCATATTATAGACCTCGGTGGTAGCCAGAACAAAAACAGCGTGAGCCGGCGGCTCCTCTAAGGTTTTCAGCAAAGCATTGACCGCATCTTTAGTTAAACGATGACTTTCGTCTAAGATCAAGATCTTGTATCTGCTCTTGATCGGCAGAAAATTAATATCTTCCCTCAGCTGACGAATATCATCGATCCCCCGATTAGAAGCGGCATCAATCTCAATCAGGTCAATCGCCCGATTATTATTGATATCCAGGCAAGAGTCGCACTGATTGCACGGCTCGGCCTGCCCCGATTTTCGATTCTGGCAATTAATGGCCTTGGCCAATAATCGAGCCATGGTTGTTTTGCCTGTTCCCTTGGGCCCATCAAATAAATAGGCATGAGAAATGATCTCCTGACTGATGGCCGCCATAATCGAATCAACCACGTGCTTCTGACCGACAAATTCAGCAAAAGTTTGCGGCCGGTACTTCCGATAAAGGGCTAAATGAGGCATAATTCTATAGTGCATGATAGCAATAAAAGTGTCTTGAATCAAACTTCAATCAATTTATGCTAAAATAGCGATGATGAAGCTTTATAATACTCTGGCCAGAAAAAAAGAAACTCTTAAGCCGGTCAAGCCGCCTCAAGTCTTGATGTATAACTGCGGCCCCACCGTCTACCAGTTCCCTCACATTGGCAACTGGCGCAGTTTTCTCATAGCTGACTTCCTGAAAAGAGCCTTGAACTATCTTGGCTACCAAACTAAGCAGGTAATGAACATTACCGATGTCGGTCATTTAACTTCTGATGCTGATACCGGCCAAGATAAGGTTGAAATGGAAGCCAAAAAAGAAAACAAAACTGCTCAAGAAATAACCGACTTCTATTTTCAGGCCTTTGTTGAGGATGGAAAGATGCTGAACATCATCCCGGCCCAAGTAATGCCCCGAGCCAGTGAACACATTGCCGAAATGATCCAGCTGGTTCAAAAACTGGAAAAGAAGGACTACACCTATCAAACCAGCGACGGCGTCTACTTTGACACTTCAAAGTTTAAGAAATATGGACAACTCTCCGGCCAAAGCACCCAAGAAAAGAAAGCCGGAGCCAGAATCGAGCTATCTCCAGAAAAACGAAATCCAACTGACTTTGCTCTTTGGAAATTCTCTCCCAAAGATGCCAAAAGACAGCAAGAATGGCCCTCTCCCTGGGGACTGGGCTTCCCCGGTTGGCACCTTGAGTGCTCGGCTCTTTCAAAAAAATATCTGGGGCAACCATTTGACATCCACACCGGTGGAGTTGATCACATCGGCGTTCATCATGAGAATGAAATAGCCCAGTCAGAGGCGGCCCACAACAAGCCCCAAGCCAATATTTGGCTGCATGTTGAATTTTTACAGATAAACCAGACCAAGATGTCTAAATCCCGGGGAGAATTTTTAACCATCAAAGACCTGGTAAAAAAGGGATATAATCCCCTCTCTTACCGCATCTTTATTCTATCCGCCCATTATCAAAAGAAGCAAGAATTCAGCTGGAAGGCGATGAATCAAGCTCAAAAGAATCTAGAAAAGATATATCAAACCGCTCGTCGACTGAATCAATACAATCATAAAGGGGAAAAACCAAAAAAGATAAACTTGAGCTCTTATCGCACCAAATTCAAGAGATCTATCCGCAACAATCTTGATGCCCCTAAAATATTAGCTACCTTATTCGAGTTTTTGAACGAAACGAATCAGTTGATCGATCAAAAAGTCATTAACTTGTCTGAAGCCCGAAAAATATTAGACTTAATGATCGAATGGGACCGGTTCCTGGGAATAGAGATTGAGAAAAATATAAATCAAAACGAGACTGTTCCGGCCCGAATCAAAGAAATGGTTGATCAACGAGAAGAGATGAGGCAACAGAAAAAATGGACCGAGGCGGATCTAGTCCGCCAAAAGATAAAAAAGCTGGGCTATCAGGTTGAAGACACCGACCAAGGGCCTAAAATCAATCCTATCTGAAAAGATTTGGACCATCCCCTATACCTCGAGGATGGCCCTAGACCTTTATATCTGGGGAGGACCTCGTAGCCCCCAAAAGAGCCGCGAGAATAGCGTCCAGAAGATGGTGTCGATCGCTGTTATAAAGCGACCCCCGGTGCGCTTCCATAACTTTTTCTGCCACAAGACCCTCCTCATGGAGATCACCTCCAAATATGATTTTGAACCATTAGAAATAATTGTCAAGAAACATTCTTTCGACCAATAGGATGAATACAATTTTAAGATCAAAAGTCAAAATTGATTGATTTATCCGTCCCTTCAGATTAAAATAAACCACTATGGTTAAAAATACTCCCAACCAGCTACCCCCTCAAAACAAAGAAGCCGAAGTTTGTCTGCTCGGCAGCTTGATGATAGACGTCAATGCCATTATCCGAGTGGCTGATTTTTTGCTGGTTGAAGATTTCTACTACCCTGAGCATCAGAAAATATATCGAGCCATGTTGGAGCTTTTCCAGCGCAGCACCCCCATTGATGTTATTAGCGTTGCCGACGCCCTAAAAGAAAAAAACCAACTGGATGATGTTGGCGGCCAGGCCTACATATCAGAGCTGGTCAGCTCGGTTCCAACAGCCAGCAATATGACTAACTACGCCAACATCGTTCAAAAGAAAAGAGTTCTTCGGGATTTGATCAGCGCCTCTCATGAAATAGGGGCCATTGCCCGCAATGAATCAGAGGATAGCGACATCCTACTGGATCAAGCCGAAAAACGAATATTTAGTATCGCCCAAAAATCACTGACTCAACATTTCAGACCAATCCGGGAAGGGCTGGAAAATACTTTTGACCGCATAGATCAGCTTTCAAAACATAAAGGCGGACTAAGAGGCCTGGCGACTGGGTTCACTAAGCTGGATAACACCTTGGCCGGACTACAAAAATCCGACCTGATTATTTTGGCCGCCCGTCCCAGTATGGGTAAAAGTGCCCTGGCTCTAGATATCGCTCGACAAGCGGCTGTTTTCAACAAAGTTCCGGTTGGGATCTTCAGCCTGGAAATGTCTCAAGACCAGGTTATTGATCGCATGCTGGCCAGTCAAGCCAATGTTGATCTTTGGAAATTAAGAACCGGAAGATTGTCGGAGAAAGGAGAGGAAAACGAC
Source organism: uncultured Candidatus Saccharibacteria bacterium (assembly GCA_964623505.1). Taxonomy (GTDB): domain Bacteria; phylum Patescibacteriota; class Minisyncoccia; order Minisyncoccales; family UBA1441; genus CAZUSP01. The sequence goes on along the minus strand of CAZUSP010000018.1, from coordinate 4,795 downwards.
TTTGCCCGAATTCAGTCGGCCCTGGGCATTCTCGCCGAAGCCCCAATATTCATCGACGACAGTTCCGGCATCAATATTCTTCAGATGAGAGCCATGGCCCGAAGATTGCAGGCAAATTATGGACTGGGGCTTTTGGTGGTTGATTATCTTCAGTTGATGCAGCCGATGAATTCAATGCAATCAATGGTTCAACAGGTAACTGAAAGCTCCCGAGCCCTGAAAGGGATCGCCAAAGAACTGAATATACCGGTTCTGGTTCTTTCCCAGCTTTCTCGAGCCGTTGAGCAACGCACCCCTCATCGTCCTCGATTATCTGATCTTCGCGAAAGTGGAAGCATAGAGCAGGATGCGGATGTTGTCTTGTTCATTTATCGTGAGGATTTTTATAAGGAGAACCCCTCACAAGAAAACGTTGCCGACATAATCATTGCCAAACATCGCAATGGACCCATCGGACAGGTTTCTCTCTATTTTGATGGACCTCGAGTGACTTTCCGTAATTTAGAAGAAAGCTCTTTCGACCAGCAAGATGCTTTCTAACAATCTTCGTCAACTGATCAGCCAGATAGTGAAATGGCCGGGGGTGGGCTTTCGAACAGCTACCCGCTATACTCTTTATCTGGCCCATTTGGACCGCCAAGAAAGAAAACTTTTAATTGAAGCTCTAAAAAAACTAGATCAGCTAAAATTTTGTTCTTTCTGCCACTATCCCATTGATTCCTCAAACCAGAAAACGCTCTGCCCGATCTGTTTTGACCCGAAAAGACAGAACAAGACCATCTGTATCGTTGAGAAAGAAACCGATCTTAATGCCATTGAAGAAACCAAAACCCATCTGGGCCGATATTTCATCATGGGGCCGGCTGTTCTTTGGTTTCAATCAGATAATTTCAAAACCCGCCTCAAGCAGTTATTGTTACTTTTAAAAAAAGAGAATATCGAGGAGGTCATATTGGCCGTCAACCCAACCACCGAAGGGCTGGCTTTGTCAGATTATTTGAAGAAAGCGATCCATCGTCATCGGCCAAAGATAAAAATAACCACCCCAAGGCAAGGATTGCCACGGGGGGCTGAATTGGAATATGCTGATCCAGAGACACTCAAGAAAGCCATCCAGGATCGGGCCGATTAGTCTTTTATGCTAGTAATCTCAACCTCGGTATAGGGCTGTCGGTGGCCTATCTTTTTCTGATATCGCTTTTTAGCCTTATACTTGAGAATGGTCACTTTCTTGTTTTTGGCCTGGGCCAAGATCCTTCCTTCAACCGAAGCGCCCTTGACTCGAGGCTGGCCGACGTTGATGTCTTTGTCGTCTCCGCACATCAAAACCTGGTCAAATTTAACTTTAGCCCCTTCCTTTTTATTAACCTTCTCAACCTTGATCTTGTCACCAACCGAAACCAAGTATTGTTTTCCGCCTGTTTCAATGATAGCAAACATGTTTTAAATAATTAAAATGGCAGCCCCGACGGGATTCGAACCCGTGTAACATGGCTGAGAACCACGTATCCTGAACCACTAGATGACGGGGCCCCAAAAAACAAAGCTCATTGTAACATGAATAATGGTTATTGGCTAGTCTCGGGCGCAATCTGATAATAATTCAAGATATATTGGGCTAACTCTTGAAAAATTGGAGCTGCCGTTCCCGAGGAATCACGCGCCTTAGGGGCGTCAAACTTGATTAAAGCACTAAAAGCCGGATCGAGGGCTGGCCCATAACCAGCAAAACCATGGATGGTTTCTTCCAGATAATCGCCCTCCGGCTTAGGTATCTGGGCCGTCCCTGTTTTGCCCGCGATTAAATAACCCGGAACCTGTGCTCGGTTGCCGTAACCATGGTTAACAACTTCAACCATCATCATAGTTATCTGATTCGCCACCCGAGGATCGATCACTCGGCCCACCTCTTCTGGTTGAGTAATTTTAACACTGCCATTTTGGTCAATTTGGCGCTCGACAATGTACGGCTTCATCAAAATCCCGTCATTAGCCAAGGTATTAATGGCTGAAATTAACTGAATCGAGGTAACGGCAACCCCCTGGCCGAATGAAGCCGTAGCCAAATCCCGGTTAAAACCCCTTTTTAAAACCTGATTACCGGAATAGCTTTCTCCGGCCAGGTCAATTCCCGTCGGCCGAGTAAATCCAAAAAGATCAACATATTTCAAAAACAGATCCCTGCCCAGTTCTTGCTGTACAAAAACCGAACCAGTATTGATGGATTTGTTTAAAACTTCGGTCATGGTCCGAATTCCCCAAACACGCCTTCGATAATTGTAGATTGGCGGACCGCCAACTGAAACCGAACCGGTATCATTATAGACAGTCTCTGGAGTCACCCTGTCTTCATTCAATCCGGCCGCCAGAGTAAACACCTTGAAGATAGAACCCGGTTCATATAAGTTTTGAGTCGCCGGATTGATGAACCTTCTCATGTCTTCCTGCCCATAGCGACCATAGTAGTTCGGATCAAAGCTGGGATAATTGGCCATAGCCAATATCTTCCCGGTCCCCGGATCGGAGACAATGATCGTTCCGCCAGTGATATCCCAGCGCTCCTTGGCTTCTTCTAGCAACCGTTCCGCCTGGAATTGAATATTATAATCAATTGTTAAATAAAGATCATGCCCCGGTTCGGGATTAAATTCAGGTTCGGTTGCACTCAAGTTCAAAAAATTAAATTGGCGAGTCAGCCCGCTTTCCCCGCGAAGAACAGATTCATAATATTCCTCCAACCCATACTGGCCAACTTGATAGCCGCCCACGAATCCGATCACATGAGCAGCCAATAAACCCTGGGGGTAAAATCGCACCAACTGTTCATCGATTTGATTTAAAAGTGGATGATGTAGTTTCTTGACAGCCGCCATTTGTTGATCACTTATAACTCGACGAACAGCCCCTTGGTTGATCAAACCGCTAAAATCCTCCTCCATTATTTCTGAAAAAACGGAACTGATTGCAGAATCAGCTAGAATCGCTTCGGGTAAAAAATAAACAACATTTTGTCTCTTGTTGACGGCCAAGTGCTCTTTGTGCCGGAAGAATACGCGACCCCGCTGGCCACGAATTTCCTGCAAAGACTCTTGTTGTCCCTGGGCCCGAGCCCGATACAGGCTGCCATCCCGAACTTGTAGCACAAAGAGTCGTCCGATAAAAGCGGCACTGATTAAAGAAAAAAAGAAAAAAATGATATATAAACGAATCTTCAACATGAACTATCGACCAACCGCAAACACAGGTTCACTCACTTTAATGTGAGTCACTTCCTTGACTTCTTCAAACTCAAGATCTTGAATCATCGGCCAAATGTCAATCAAAGATGAATTGGCCGCATAACTATTTTCCATTTCCAAAACCAACTGTCTGGTCTGACTCATACTTGTTTGATGAACATCAATTAGATACTCCAGATCAATCATTGCAACAATCTGAAAAGCATAACCTGCAATCAAGGCCAGTAGAAGAATAACGGCTGTGATGGTGATTTTTATCATGTTAAAAATTAATCTAAATTTTTTGAGCCACTCTTAATCTAGCTGAACGAGCCCGATGATTCTCTTGAATCTCCTCTTCGGAGGGTTTGATTGGCCTCCTGGTCAGAAGGCGCAATCGGCCTTGTTCTGCTTCGCTTTTAAAAAACTGCTTAACCATTCTGTCCTCGAGCTCATGGAAGGAGATGATGGCCGCTCGACCGCCAGGAGCTAATATTTCAATTATCTGCGGCAGTACCTTGGAAAGGTTGGCCAGTTCTCGATTAACAACGATTCTTAGGGCTTGAAAGGTCTTGGTTGCGGCGTTGATTCTTCTGGCTCGATACCAATCAGGAACTGACTTTTCGATAACCCTGACCAAATCAAAAGTGGTCTCGATCGGATTTATCTGCCGTTCCGCAACAACACTAGAGGCGATCTTCCGCCAAAACCTTTCTTGTCCGTAATTTCGGATTAACGATCCGATCTCCTCTTCTGACCATCGATTGATGATGGTCCAGGCATCTAATTCGCTCCGACTTCCGAATCTCATATCAATCTTTTCTTTTCTAAGAAAGCTAAATCCGCGGCCTGATTTTTCCAAGTGCCAGCTTGACATGCCCAAGTCAAGCACCAAACCATTGACTGGCTGAAAATTCTTTTCATGAACTATCTCCACTAACCGGGCAAAGTTATCGCAAACCAGAATCGTCCTTTCGTTCAAACCTTTTTCTTGAAAACTTTTTTCGAGCTCTTGAATCAACTCCGGCGTCCAGTCTATCCCCAGCAACATACCCCGCGGAACGGTCTTCTCTAAAATCAATCTAGCGTGTCCACCACCATTAACCGTGCCGTCAATGAAGTTCTCATTTGCGCCCGGATTTAAGCACTCAATTAATTCTCTTTGCAGAACTGGAACATGCATTAAATTCCTAATTCTTTTAATCTTTCGGCAATATCACCTATGTCCTGGGTAGTTTTCTTCTGGTATGAATCCCAGGCCTTCTTATCCCAGATCTCGACTCGGTTTGACAGTCCAATGACTGATATTTCTTTATCCAGCCCAGCGTACTCTTTCAAATAATCTGGGATTAATATGCGGCCGGCTTTATCAATATCAACTTCCATGGCTCCGGCCAGCATTATTCGACTCAATCCCCGGGCATCAGATTGCGAAAAAGGCAGACTGCTCAGCTTTTCAGCTAATGCCTGCCATTCTTTCTTGGGATACAAAAATAAATTACGCTCCAAGCCCTTGGTGATAACTGCTTTAGTCCCCAGTCCCGGTCTAAACTTAACGGGAACGGCTAATCTCTTCT
>CAZUSP010000017.1:0-11662 GCA_964623505.1 uncultured Candidatus Saccharibacteria bacterium | reverse complement strand
GCCCTGGAAAAAAGACAATTCGTGTGTTTTAGGAGTTCCTCCGAGCCGCTAAAGCATAAGGATAAAAATAATTCTCAAGATCTTTTAAAGAGGTGTTATATTTCCCCCATCCTAAATAATGTCGCCGAAAACTTCTCGAACACGGGCGATTTCTCTTCGTCGTCCCTTCTGTCGCGGATTTTCAAGGGTCATGTCCATCAGCTCGAACCTTCTTAAAACTGCCCCCTCAAAAGCTTTCTCGTCTTTTTCCTGCCAATGAGCGGCCCGGCCAACCTCGCTTCCAATATTGCCGAGCTGCTCACAAAGAGAAAGCTGACTCCAGCTTTCAAAACTCAATCCTTAATGCCAAGAAGACATAATTCTTGTCTCGATAAAAAAGATTCATTTATTCCAGTCTTTTCTTTTGTTTTTTCTGGCTGCTTCTTTAGAAAACCCTTTTGGATGCCTCTTTTGTAGCTTTTCAATATTTTCCTGCAAAACATCTTCCATCTCCCATCCGAAAAAATCACATATCATGGCAATATACCACATGGTGTCCCCCAAATTCTCTTTGATTCCACTTTTCTGATCATCGCCATGGGAAAAGCTCTTTTTAATGCAACCAGCCACATCGCCAGCTTCGCCGGCAATGCCCAAACCCCAAGTAAAAATTTCTTTTTCCCGGTCAACAAAACTCTTAGCTGTTACTCGACAGAGTTTTTGATATTCTTTTAAATCCATAATAGATCTTAATGGAGCCCGGAAGCGGATTTGCACCGCTGACCTCATCCTTACCATGGATGCGCTCTGCTGCCTGAGCTATCCGGGCTTAAAACCGTGGGCCGGGCAGGATTCGAACCTGCGAAGGCAGAGCCAACAGATTTACAGTCTGTCCCATTTGGCCACTTTGGTACCGACCCTTCTATGACGACTATTCTAACACAACTTATCTCCCTCAATCAATCGGCCATGTTCTTTTCGCCATTTTTCTATGTCCCGATGATTACCCTTCATTAAAACTGAAGGCACCTTCCATAGCTTGCCTTTCTTTGGTCGAAATATTTCTGGACGAGTATATTGGGGCCCCTCCCAAAAACCACCTTCTTGGATTCTTGCCGAGAGCCACTCTTTTTCACCAGCCACTCCAGCCTTGAGCCTGACCACGGTTTCCACCACGCTCATCGCTGGCAGGTCGCCACTCATCAAAACATAAGGACCAATGGAGATTTCTTCGTCGGCGATATTTTCGGCTACTCGCTGGTCAACTCCTTCGTAGCGACCCGAAATGATGATCAACTGCTTTAGATCGGCGTATTCTTTGGCCATTTTTTGATTGAATTGTTTTCCCCGGGGAGTTAAAAGAACCACTTTTGATTTGCGGCTTCGACCCTTGATCTCGCTGACCGCACGATAAATAGGCTCAACCTTTAAAACCATTCCGCTGCCTCCGCCATAAGGCTTATCGTCAACCGTCCGATGCTTGTCATCGGTCCAACAACGAAGATCATGAGCTTTTATCTCGATCAATCCTTGTTTTCTGGCTCGACTAATCAAACCCTGGTCGAAATAGAACTCAATCGCTTTTGGAAAAAGAGTTATGATATCAAACTTCATCTCAAGTTCAAAAACAGCGCCTTCCGAAGAATAGCGCTGTTTTGGGTAGTAATTGAGCGATCAAAAATCAATCTCGCCCAGATCACCGACACTATCTTTTGTTGAAGCAGGTTCTTGAGGCGCCGGCTGAACTGGAGCGGGAGCGCTCTCTGCCCTCCCCGCGGGTCGAGAAACCCGACCACCCTCCGGCTCTTCGATCTCGAGGCTGACTCGAGCCCGGCTTTTCAGACCAACGATGCGCAGTAGAGCGCGAATGGCACGAGCGGTCGCTCCGCTTCGCCCGATAACCTGACCCATGTCCTCGGGATGAACCCGAAGGGACAAGAGAACGCCCATCTCATCCATTTTGCGAGATATTCTCACATCATCAGGATGGTCAACGATGGACTTAACCAGGTACTCAAGAAACTTCTCGTCTTGTTCTGCAGCCATAATTCACTATTCTTCAGTTAACCAAGTGGCTCGACCTTTCTAATATTCTCTTTAAAAGAGAGCACCACTAAAGATATCTTACCCTTTTTAATTCAGAAGTAAAGAGAAATCAGTCAATCTCGATTCCCAAAGAACGAGCCGTGCCGGCCACCGTCTTCATTGCCCCATCAATATCGGTGGCATTAAGGTCTTTCATTTTTCGCTCGGCCACTTTTCTAAGCTGATCTTGGCTGATCTTGGCTACCTTTTTTCGATTGGCTTCTCCGGAACCTTTTTCTATGCCAGCTATTTCTTTCAAAAGCTCCGAAGTAATCGGCTCTCCCAATCCAATATTGTAGGTCCGATCTTCGTAGATAGTTACCTTGACCGAAAAGGTATAACCGCCCTTTTCCCGAGTAAGTTCGTTGAACTTCTGGCAAAACTCAGCAATGTTGACCCCGTGTTCGGCCAAGGAAGGACCGAGCGGTGGGGCTGGCGTTGCCTTGCCAGCCGGAATGTGAAGCTTTAAAACCTTGATTATTTTTTTCATCTTAAACTTTTTTCACCTGAAGTGTATCCACCTCAACCGGGGTTTCTCTCCCAAAAACATCAATCATCACCTTTACTTTGCCTTTCTCGGGATCAATTTCAGCCACTTTTCCGGTAAATCCCTTAAAGGTGCTCTCCATTATCTCCACCAATGAGCCTATCTCCAGATCTATCTTAAAGGTTGGCTCTTTCTCCTGAATCTTGCTCTCGATCAAATCAAACTCTTCCAGTGATACCGGAACCGGCGTCGCCCCCGTCCCCAAAAAACCAGTCACTCCGGGAGTATTGCGAACCACATACCAAGAACGATCATTGACTATCATCTGCACTAAAACATAGCCCGGATAAAGCTTTTCGTCAACAACCCGCCTCTCCCCTTTTTTGATCTTAACCTTCTTTTCCCTAGGGATCAGGATGTTGAAAACATGCTCCTCCAGGCCAAGACTATTGACCCGGTGTTTCAGATTTTCAACCACCTTGTTCTCGTGCCCAGAGTAGGTATGCAAAACATACCATTCTTTTCCCGAAGCTTGTTCTGGTTGATCCAACATATCAAAAAACAAAACTAAAAAGTAAAAATCGGAAGACGTTGTCAAGACCGCCTAAAACAGCCGCCACCAGGAAAGAGACCACGACCACCAAAAAGGTGTAGCGAACCAACTCTCGCCGACCAAGCCAGGTCACCTTTTTCATCTCTTGCTTCACCTCTCTCAGAAAAATTCTTATTTTATCGTTTAAACTAGACATAGAATAACTCTAACACTATAGCGATTCTGTTTCTTTTCGTCAAGCTAAACATCAAGATTCTTAACCTTGTGAGCTTGAGACTGAATAAATTTCTTCCTTAAAATGACTTCTTGGCCCATTAAATTATCGAATATCCGGTCGGCTTCCGCCCCATCTTTGACCGTTGCCCGCAGTAAAACCCGATTCTGCGGATCCATGGTGGTTTCCCAAAGTTGTTCCGGGTTCATCTCGCCTAAGCCCTTATAGCGCTGAATCGTCACTCCGGCCCCTGTCTTTTTGATTACCTCGGACTTTTCCCTTTCACTGTAGGCATAGTGCGCCTTATCTCCTTTTTTGATTTGATACAGTGGCGGTTGGGCAATGTAAAGATAACCGCTTTCAATAATCGGTTTGAAATAACGATAAAAAAGAGTCAAAAGAAGTGTTCGAATGTGGGCCCCGTCAACATCAGCATCCGACATAATAATAATCCGATGATAGCGAAGTTTGCTTAAATCAAAATCATCAGCAATGGCCGTTCCTAAAGCGATAATCAGAGCCTTGATCTCATCGGAAGAAAGAACCCGGTTCAGCCTGACCCTCTCGACATTCAATATTTTTCCCTTCAAGGGCAAAATAGCCTGAAAATTTCTATCCCGGGCCTGCTTGGCGCTGCCACCGGCCGATTCGCCCTCAACAATGAACATCTCTGACTCTTCCGGCTGGCGGGATATGCAGTCGGCCAACTTGCCGGGCAGAGACATGCCTCGAACCGATCTTTTCTCTAAAACCATCTCTCGGGCGATTCGGGCTGCTTGATGAGCTCGGGCCGAAAGAAAACATCCTTCAATGATGCTCCTGGCCTGCTTGGGATTTCTCTCTAAAAAATCCTGAAAATGGAAACCGACCACTTTCTCGACCGCATTCTTTACCTCGGGATTGCCTAACTTGGCCTTGGTCTGGCCTTCAAATTGGGGGTTGGCTAATTTAACCGAAATGACGGCCACCAACCCCTCTCGGGTGGCCAGTCCGCTTAGATTTTCATCTTCTTTTTTAATCAGGTCATTGATTCGAGCGTAGTTGTTCAGCGTCCGAGTAAGCGCCGTTCTAAACCCCGTTAAATGCATTCCCCCTTCCCTGGTGTAAATATTATTCGCGAAGCTCTCTTCCAGCATTTCGGTATCGTCAACATATTGTAAGGCCAGCTCAACTTGAATCTCATCCTCTTCAGTCGAAATATAGAAGACGTCGTCATGCCTTTTCGGCACATCAGCCACCAGATGTCGAACATAGGAACGCAACCCGCCCGTAAAGTAAAAACAGTAATATTTATTTTTCTCTTCCCTTTGGTCAATTATAAGGATCTTGACCCCTTTAGTCAGGTAGGCCTGCTGTCGAAGATGACGAACGATCATCTCCCAGCTGAATTCTTTCTCCGAAAATATTTGTGGATCGGGCAAAAAAGTGATACTTGTCCCGCTTTGTTCGCACTTGCCAGATTTTTTAACCGGCCCCAGAGCCCGGCCTCGGGAATAATCCTGAATATGAATTTGACCATCGCGGCATACCTCGGCCCGCATTTCGACCGAAAGAGCACAGACAACTGAAATGCCCACTCCGTGCAATCCGCCGCTGACTCGATAGGCCTTTCCCCCAAACTTCCCACCCGCGTGCAGGGTGGTCATGACTGTTTCGAGGGCCGACTTCTTGGTTTGAACGTGAATATCAACCGGAATACCCCGACCATTGTCGCTCACTCTGATTCGATTATCGGGCAGCAACACCACCCTAATCTCGTTGGCATATCCGGCCATGGCCTCATCAATAGAGTTATCAAAACACTCCCAGATCAAGTGATGCAATCCATCTCGGCCAGTAGAACCGATGTACATTCCGGGACGTTTGCGCACCGGATCAAGCCCCTGTAAAACACTTATGTCTTTAGCGGTGTAGTTTCCTTTTTCTATCTTTTTCCTTGGTGTCATTTTTTCAACGAATCGTCCAGTCTTGTTCTCGACAAAGACGGTTAATTTTTTCTTGGATCTGGTTGACCTCAGTTGATGTTAAATTCTTTTCCCCCGACTGATAAACTACTCTTAAAGTCAAACTCTTCTCATCTGAATTAGCTCCCTGATAGATATCGATCAAATCAACATCTCTGATTCTTTCGTCGCCGGCCAAACTGATTTGATGGATGACTTGCTCGATGTTTTCTTCTGTCGGCACGACTATTGATATGTCGCGAATGACCGCTGGATATGGAGAAATGGGTTGATATTCTTGTTGTTCTGAAGCCGACCGAATTAACTTATCAAGATCAATTTCAAAGGCAAACACATTTTCCGGAAGCGAAATCTCGTCGGCCAAACGAGGGTGTATCTCGCCCAAAAAACCAATCACTTTCGAGCCTATCTTTATTTCGGCTCGATTGTGCGGATGCCAAGTCCGAGATCCCCCAAAATAATCCTTGGCTTGATAGTCATCAAGCCAACCATCGGTGATGCCTGTCTTTTCCAATAACGCCTCAATAATGCCTTTCATCTGATAAAACTTATCCGCCCCGCGGCCGGACTCAAAGATGGCCCCGGCCAAAATCAGATTCTCTTGCTCGGGCCGAGAGAAGGTCTTCCCTATCTCGAACATCTCAACCCGATCGAACCGCTTGGCATTTTCTTTAACCGCCTGCAAGAGATTAGGCAGCAAGCTAAATCTCAGATACTGATAATGGGCGCTGACCGGGTTGGCTATCTCGATTGCTTTTTGTAGATCATACCCAAAACAAGAAATGTCTTGTTTTTTTAAAAAAGAATAATGATAGGACTCGCTCAATCCAAAATGAGTCATCAAATTCTTGATATTCCTTCGCCAAACAAGAGAATAGTCCATCTTCGGCGGGATCAATAAGGATCTTGGCAGTTCGGCCCTGATCCGGTCATAACCATAAAGGCGACCGATCTCTTCGGCCAGGTCCTCGGATATATTTATGTCCAGACGCCAACTTGGCACAACAACTCTAATCTTTCGCTTAGAAATAATTTTTGTTCTCAAGCCAAGTCCAGCGAACATTTTTTTAATCTGGGCCGTCGTGACCGCCGCTCCCAATACCTGCCTGACCCAGGTCAAGTCCAGACTGATAATTTTATTTTTCGGTCTTTCCGCGGCCACATCAGCCACCTGTCCAACCCGATTCGGCTTGAGTGTCTTTTCCCCTAAAACAACCAAACGTTTTTGAGCCGTCTCCGCCAAGCTCGAATCAATTCCGTTCTCAAATCTCCAAGAGGCATCAGTTTTTAGAGCCAATGAACGAGAGGTTTTTCTCGTTGTTCGCGGGCAGAAATTGGCTGATTCAACCAACATGTTCTTGGTGGATGAAGTTACTTCGGCTCTTTTCCCGCCCTTAATGCCAGCCAGAGCTAACGGCCCCAGTTTGTCGGCCACAACTAATGTGCCTTCATCTAAAACATATTTCTTGCCTTCCAAAGAAACAAACTCTTCTCCTTTTTCAGCCAATCGGACCTGGATAACCCGGCCAGCGATTTTGTCGGCATCAAAAGCGTGCATCGGCTGGCCCGTTTCAAGCATTATATAATTCATCAGGTCAACCGCCCCATTGATCGGTCTCATCCCCGATTCTCTTAATCTTTTCTGAACCTGCCCATCTGAACCCTTGATCGACACCCCAAGCCAGGCCGACAAGATATAGCGTCGGCAGAGCTTTTCCTCTTTAACCTCAACCCTAAAATCAGTTCTGGCTTGATTTAGTTTTGGGACCATTAATGGATAACTGACTTTGTATCCCAAAATAACTCCTATCTCCCGAGCTAGTCCCCAATGAGACAAGCCGTCTCCGGATCTGACGGAAGGGATTGAAACCTCTAAGTTTCGACCAATCACCTCGGCTCCAAAAAAGTGCTGCGTTATTTTCTCAGCCAACTTATTGGGTGCTGGCAATTTCTTTTTGAAAAAAGATTGAAGCCAAGAATAGCTGAAAATCATCTTAGAATTGTTGAATTAAGCGCAAATCGCCCTGATAAAGCATTCGCACATCGTCTAATCCGAATTTGATCATGGCCAGCCGTTCAACTCCCATCCCAAAAGCAAAACCCTGCCACTGGCCGGGTTTATAGCCGACGGTCTTGAAAACATTGGGGTGAACTAGTCCGGCCCCCATGATCTCAAGCCAATAGCCTTTTTTATCTAAAATACTAATTTCCAGGCTCGGCTCGGTGAAAGGAAAATAGTCCGGGGTGATTCTGATCTTAATCTTAGGGCCAAAAAACGAACAACAAAATCTTTCAACTACCGCCTTAAAATTGGCTAGCGATATCTCGCGGTCAACCATCAGGCCCTCTACTTGCAAAAATTGAAATCCGTGAGAGCGATCAGTGGCTTCATGGCGATAACAGGCCCCCGGAGCAATTATTCTAAGCGGCGGGTTGTTTTGCTCCATATAGCGCACCTGATTTGGCGAAGTATGGGTTTTTAATAAACTCTTGCCCGCCGGATTTGGTTTCTTTAACCAAAAAGTATTCCAAGCATCGCGAGCCGGATGATCAGCCGGAATATTAAGGGCGTCAAAGTTATAATACTCGGTCTCCATCTCTGGGCCTTCAACCACCGAAAAGCCCATCAGCTGGAAGATATCCTCAACTTGACTGATCACTCGGGTCAAGGGATGAAGATGGCCTTGATGAAAACGTTGACCCGGCTGGTGAATATCGATCTTTTCTTGTGATATCTTCCCCTGAAAATAATCTTCCTTCAGCTCTTGTCTCTTTTTCTCGATCAAAGCCGCTAGCTTTTGTTTGACGGCATTGAACTCCTGGCCAATCTTTTTCTTGGCCGCCGGAGACCCTTTGATCCTGGCCTGAAAAGATAGATTAAATGATCCTTTTTTGCCTAAATAGCGCCGGGTAAGATCCTCAAGAGAGGACAAATCCCGACACTTTTTCACATCCCGTTCAGCTTTCTTAGCAATGTCAATTAAATCAACCATAAGCTTTAGATAATCTTATTTTAACCCAAAAAACAGCGATAATCAAGAGATTAAAAGCAGGATATTATTAAGTATTAATAGACCGAAATCAAGAAAAAGTTCTCTGTGATCCAACCATGAATGCGCTGCACATCGCTCTTGTCACTCTCTGAACCAAGATAAATAATGGCTATTCTTCTAGACCCTCCTTCTGCGTCTTGGAAATTAAAAACCATTGCTCCGGTATAGCGAGAAGCCAGAATAAATCCTGTTTTGCCCCCAATAAAGCCAGCATCTTCGGCAAATATGTTCCTGTTCTGCATTTTTGATAGATCAAACTTAATCGGTCCGAAGTTTCGGACCAACCGACTTCGACTTATTTGCATCAAGGGAAGACGATTCATTAAAACATATCTCAACATCTGAAAAACATCTCTGGCCGTTGAGATGTTTCCTTCACTTAACCCATGAGGGTCAACAAAAACACTGTCCGGCATCAATAGAGAAGATGTCTTGATATTCATCAGTCTGATGGTTCCGGCCCGGCCCAAGAAATAACTTAAAACCTCAGCCGCATTATTGGAGGATTCAATTAAAAGGGGATAAAACAACTCCACCACCCTGAATGTTTGACCGGCTTCCAGTCCCCTGGTGCTGCCAAAGGCCGTGATCATCTCCGGCCTGACCATAATAGCATCGGTTAGGTTTGCGTTTTCAGCCAAAACAACAGCCGTCATCAATTTAGCAATTGAGGCAATTGGTCTTTTCTGGCCGGAGTTCTTCTCGGCCAGAACAAAGCCTGAATCAATATCGGCCACTAAATAAGCATCGGCCGTTATATCCGGAAAATCAGAGATGAAATTGTTTTCATAGAAATAATCTTTTCTTTCTTGATCAACCACTAAAACCGGCAGGTCAATCTCAACTAAATTATAAAACTCCTCGGCATCTTTGTCAAAAAGCCTGATGCACCCGCCAGAAAGATCAGACAATAGCTTTCTTCCTCCCGGATAATAAGGCTCGCCATGCAAATAATACTTGCCGTAATAGCGTAAAGCATAAGGCATGTAAACCCCCGAAACAGTTGAGTAGCGGCGGCGATCGGCAGATTTAATTCGGTAAAGGCCAGCCGCCGAGCCGCCCCAGTGCTCTCTTTCCCCCAGAGCCAGAATATCGGCCTCCTTAACCAGGGTTCCCTGACGATACAGTCTAACCTTCTCTTTTTCCAGGTTGACCTCTAAAAAGTCTTTTCTCTGAGTTAAAAAATCATCCCTTGTGTCACTGAAAGATCTTAGATGAACAAGCTGGATAATTTTAATATCATCGTCAAAGAATTCCTCTGTTTCTGTTTCAGAAAGAATTTTTTCTTTTTCTTCTTCTTTGCCGTCAAAAACAAAAAAGACTGCTGAAGCCGCAGTAATAATAAAAAGAACTGCAATTAAGACGAGCCAGATCCTTTTCATCTTTACTTTTGACACCTCAATTCAAATGTAATTCTACCATATATAATACATTATTTTTTTGAAATCATTGTTTAATCTTTTGTTTCTTTTTCAGATGCAATAACGATAGCACTGTGACCAATAAGACTCCTCCGATGCTTAAAAGAAATGTCGTCGTCTCCACGTTCTGAGAACCAGTATTTTCTTTTTCTGTCTTCCGCGTCTCTGCTCCGATTTGTTCAGGGTAATCCAGGGAAACCGCTTCCTTGCTGAAAGGAAAGTCTATTCTTCCATCAAAAGAAAACCCGGCGAACAACCCTCCCCTGCTAGGATGGGCCACCTTCCCCCAAGACCATGGAGGAATACTCCCACACTCGTCTTTGAAGGAGGCTAAAATACATTTTTCTTGTGTTCGCAGTGGCAAGGGGTCGGAATAATTGATCTCTAGGCCGTCTACGAAAAAAACCTCTTCTAACAAATAACCGCCCTCAGTCGGTCGGCCCATTCTCCCAACTAAAAACAAAACTTTGTTTGTTGTGGGAACCAGAAAAGCATCAAAATTTACAGCAATAGACAAATCATCCCTATAGTAGCCGTAAAATTCAATTTTTCCTTTTTCGACATTACTTTGGCTCACTGTTGCCACAAAACCTACTTCCGTAAACCCCCAATCATTATTTCGCCCTTTTTCTTGATAATCAGCTGAAATATTTATTCCTATATTATTCCTGGCCAAATCTATCCTTGGAAGTGACTCGAATCCAAGAATTCTTTTTTCTTCTTGCTCAAAAAAAATAATCCGCTTTTCCTCGACACAGGACTCCAGGTAATCGTCGTTCGGACATCCGTATTTTTGGGCAATTCTACTCCTGTCTCCCTCTGAAAATTCTCCCATAACTGCTCCAGTATGAGCAACCTCCCCCTTCTCTAAACTAAAAATATCATATCGAAATATCTTCCTGTACCATGGAGCATTTAGAATAAAATAAATAGCTTCTTCTTCGCTATACCTAAAATCAGACAAAAAGAGCGGCCCGTCGACGGTTGCCAAGGCGCTATTAAAAACAAAAAAGGCGAGGGCAAGACAAAGGGTTATTGTTGAATGTTTTTTATTCATATTTTCCCATTAATTAATATAGGTTTATCTTATCACTTAACAATATTTTTTGCAAACAAAAAACACCGAAATCAATCCGTGTCTTTTAGAGATCTTGATGCAATAATGCAACAAGAAATCGTGGGCAATTTTAAAATTTTTAGCTGGTTAGAAACGATTGAATATCCGGGATTAATTTCAAGCGGAACAAAGGAACTTTTAGGGGTTGTTTAACTCTATCTCATTCCGCCACTCGCTACATTTTTTATACCTTTATCTAATATTGATTAAACAAAGAGCCCGAGATAAAGCTCTGCGAAGATTCTAATCCTTCCGAGAATATCTTTGTCAAAACTTATCTTTCCAGTTTTTAATCTCGAAAACCAATAAATATCCAATTGGCGCTATTAATGCTTGAAAATTAAAAAGCTATTGATCTCCAAAAGGATATGATTCCATCATTTCACCGATCGCCGCCGCTACATCCCAACAGGAATGGCAAATCCCGAAATAAACCGGCTGGCCCAACCCTTGGTCCCTGTGGTGCATGAAGCCGAAACATTCACATACAACCCCTGGAGCTGGTCCTGCCCCGCCACATTTTTAGGAAAGAAAAATGCAATCAATAAAAGAAACAAACAAATACCCAAGATAACCACAAATACCGTGCCTGAAATCTTTTATTTCTTTTTTAGATACAGTAAAAATAAAACAATAATTAATGTTGCTCCGGCAATTAAAAGAAGTGCCATTGTTCCCCTTTGCTGCCCCTGGGAGGTAATTTCTTCTTTTACCGCTTCCGAGTTTTCGTCTTCCGGCGTTTGTTTCTGTGTAAATTCATCAAAAACCTCCTCGCCTGCTTCTGTCGAC
>CAZUSP010000016.1:0-12132 GCA_964623505.1 uncultured Candidatus Saccharibacteria bacterium | reverse complement strand
TGCCCCCTTGCGTCCAATCAAGTTGGCCGAGGTGGCCGTAATAGGGAAACCGGCTCGTTGAATTAAACGAGCCACCAGATCATTGCGAAAACAAATAACTCCAATCAAGTTGCTTGGGCCAACTAATAGTGAAGAAACCGAATCTTTTTTAGGTAAAAGGAAAACAACCGGACCGGGCCAAATTTCTTCTACGATCGACCGGTGGTCTGACCCTAAATGGACTATGTCCTCTAATCGCAAAATATTATCTACCGCCACCGGAATGAGCTCCTGCCCAGCACTCAAGCCCTTAAGCATCATTATCTTGGCCACGGCCTGATTATTATAAATATTGGCCCCGAGGGCATAATAAGTGTCGCTGGGATAGGCTACTATCCCTCCCCTTCTCAATACTTTGGCTGATTCCAAGATCGTCGCCATGATGTTCTGATTATAACTTAAAACAAAAAAGCCGCCAACTTATTTAAATAAAAATACCCTTTCCAGTGATTTTATCTTTTCTGCCAGGATCCTCTCTCGGTCACCTACCAAAGAATGTTGTGATAACGTGCGGACATTTTTTGCACTTTTCCCAACTAGTCGAAACGGCCAATCGGGAAGTACGGTGAAAACTGGGCCCAACTCCAGCAAAGAGGAGGGGCTAACCCGGTCTCGTCAGAAAGGCGAGACCGAGCCGGCACCCCTCTCAATTCGGCCCGGAACTTTCCTGTCAAAAACTCCGATCCGGTTCAAAAAAGGCGGTTGAGCGACGCCGAATAATCGGTCCGGTCGTTCAGAAACCCCACTGACCGCTGGCCAGAGAACAGATCGCTCTTCATAGTTAGATGGTGATTATTTCCAGTTGATGGTTTTTGACTTTTTGAATTTTCTTTAGATTCACGAAAGCTTTCATCTTGCCTTTTTTAGTTAGAAAGCAAACCGGTTTTAAAAGAAAAAATTTGTGATAATATGAACCAGAAGATGATGTATAATAAAGGGGAGAATAAAATCGGGTAAATCCAAGGAATTTTCTGAATAAAATTGCTTGGAATCTGCCCAAAAATCGGTAAAATCTTATTGTGCCTCAAGTTTAGAGAATCAAATATGCCAAACCATCAGCCAGAGAAAAGGTTTAAAGAACCAGACCGAGCGGCTTCAAAAATGGAGCAGCCAGAAATTGGGGTATTGCGGGAAAGGGTGGAGAAATTGGAAGCTCAGTTAAAAAGAGAACGGCCGCCAGTTCCCGAAGAAAAAGAGAGAATGGTCAAGCAGGAAATTGAGAACTATTTACAAGAGATCCAACAGATTCCGTCTTTTGCCGCTCCGTTAGTCACTAGGGATGAAGCCGAGGAAATAGAAAAATTTCCATCCAGTCAGCAGGTGGACGCCTTGATTTCTTTGGCTTTTGAAAAAGGATTGCCCAAGGCTATTTCGGTAGCTAGAGATCTGGAAAATCCAGCTCTCTTGGATGCGTTTCACGATACTTTGGTCGACTGTTACTATAAAACACTTATTGAAAAAGGAATTTTAAAGTCAACCTAAAACACTCCTTTCCCAAGCAGCGGGCAGGTTGTAGTCTAATTTATGATTTTTTGGATTGTTTCAATTTTTCTGATTATTTTTGGAGTATTTTTAGTTTTATATCTTTTTTTACAAAAGAAAAAAGAAAGAGGGTTTTTGGGCCGAGGAATGAATTTAGCTCTTTTTTTGGTTACTTTACCTCAAATTGTTAAAAAAGAAGGAGAAAAGGAAGTTCCTTTAGAAGAATGTTTAAAAACCGCCGAACAATTTTACTCCTCTTTGAGCGGGATCAAAGAACCAAGCTTTATAAAGAGATTTTTGTTTGGCGATCCTTTTCTTGTTTTTGAAATTGCCGTTCGTCGAATCAGCGAAGAAATTTATTTTTACCTCGCCTGCCCTCGATATCTTTCTCAGATGATGGAAAAGCAAGTTTTGGGCTTTTGGCCGAAAGCCCAAGTTCAACCGGTTCCAGATTACAACATTTTTAATCCTGAAGGATGGTCGGTGGGCTCAATCGCCTGTTTGGCTAAAAGTCCGGTTTTTTCCTTAAAACCTTATCCGGAGTTTACCACCGATCCTTTATCAACTATTACCAGTGTTTTTACTAAATTGGCTCGGGAAGGAGAAGGAGCGGCTTTGCAGATTTTAATTCGGCCAAGTAAAAAATCATTAAAAAAAATGGCGGAAGAAACTATTAATTCTATTTTAGGAGTTAAAAAAGAAAAAAGTTTATTTTCAGAAATTCTCTTTCCGGAAAAAAAAGAGAAAGAAATAAAACCCGAACAGCCTGCTCAACCCACCCCTCTTCAACAAAGCCAGGTTTCGGCTATTTGTCAAAAAGCCGGCCATCCTCTCTTTGAGACAAATTTGCGGATTTTAGCCTCAGCTCCGAGTGAACCACGGGCTTCAGAGATATTAAACCAGCTTCAAGGGGCTTTTGATCAATTTAATTCACCTATTTTGAATCAAATTAAATTTAAAAAACTTTCTGGTGGTAAACTAAGGCGACTTTTTTATTATTTTTCCTTTCGCATTTTTAATGAAAAAGAAACTATTTTGCTTTCTTCTGAAGAATTAGCCGGTATTTTTCATTTTCCGCTGACTAGCTTATTAACTCCTTATATCAAATGGCTAAAAGCCAGACAGGCGCCGCCCCCGGCCAATTTGCCAGAAAAAGGAGTTATTATTGGTAAAAATATCTTCCGGGGAGAAGAAAGAATTGTGCCAATGTCAAAGGACGACAGAAGGCGGCATTTTTACGTTGTTGGCCAGACCGGCACTGGTAAATCGGTTCTGCTTCAAGAAATGATTCGTCAAGATATTGAAGCCGGAGAGGGAGTGGCCCTGATTGACCCTCATGGAGATTTAGCGGAAAAAGTTCTGGGTTTAGTGCCGGCTGCTCGAGCAGAAGAAGTGATTTATTTCAACCCTGGTGATGTTGAGCGATCTTTGGGACTGAATATGCTTGAATATGATCCAAAATTTCCCGAATCGAAGACCTTTGTAGTGAATGAGTTGATTGAGATTTTTGAAAAGCTTTATAACTTAAAAGCGCTGGGCTTTGGAGGTCCGGTTTTTGAGCAGTATATGAGAAATTCTTTGTTATTGGTGATGGAAGACCCTCAATCAGGAAGCACTCTGATTGAGATTCCAAAAGTTTTGACTGACAAAGATTTCCGAAAATATAAGCTTTCTCGCTGCCAAAACATTGTTGTTAAAAACTTCTGGGAACTGGAAGCTGAAAAAGCTGGCGGTGAGGCGTCTTTGGCCAATATGGTTCCTTATATCACTAGTAAAATGAATATTTTCATTGCCAACGATCTGGTTAGACCAATAATTTCTCAACAGTATTCATCATTTAATTTACGGGAAATTATGGATCAGGGAAAGATTTTAATTATCAATCTTTCTAAGGGAAAATTAGGAGATGTAAATAGTTATTTGCTGGGAATGATTATTGTGGGCAAAATTTTAATTGCTGCCTTCTCTCGAGCTGATATCCCTGAAGAAGAGCGCCGTGACTTCTACCTTTATATTGATGAATTTCATAATGTCACCACCAAAACTATTACTGGAGTTTTGGCTGAAGCCAGAAAATATAGATTGTCAATGATTTTTGGTCATCAGTTTATCGGTCAGATTGATGAAGATACCAGAAAAGCAATTTTTGGCAATGTTGGTTCAATTTTGACTTTTCGAGTTGGTCCAGAAGATGCTAAATATCTAACAACCCAATTTGAGCCGGTTTTTGATGAAAACGATTTAGTTAATTTTGATAATTATAACGCTGCCTTACGACTCTTGATAAAAGGCGAAACCCCCAAGCCATTTAATGTTATCACTTTTCCACCATCGAAAGGAAATCCAGAAGTAGCTCGATTAATCAAAGAATATTCCCGAGTCAAATACGGCCGCGACCGGGCTGTGGTTGAGTCAGAACTCCATCAAAGGATCCAAAAAGCTTTTCATAAAAACTGAAATGTTGCTCGTTATTCATTCAGAAAGCGTCGTCAGGCAACGTTAAGACATTGTTCGCTCACCGGTCGTTTCTACTCACTTTATCACTAACTATTTCTGGTCACAGATTTGTTTCCTAAGGGTTTTTTGTTCCGAGAAATGGTCTCGCTGACAAATTCTGAGAACTCTTCCTTAAAGTTAGGGTCTGGTTCGAGTTTAAGAATAACTTTAGAAAGATTGTTTTCGACCTAAACTTTGGTTTGTCCTTCTGAAACTAAAGAAAGTCCTCCGTCTGTAGATAGATGGGGTAATTTTTGGGACAGAACGAGGCAGGATCGTTCTCCATCAACAGAATAAGTTCGTATCTGATTGTTTCGGCTGTGCTTTTTGGACAAAATCTGAATTTTCTTCAGAAACCAGCGTCCGGATTTTCACAGAAAAAAGTTCAGATTTTGTTCAAAAAGTACGGTCGTTTAGTAAAGTTTTAGTTTCCCGCCTCACTTGGAGCCTCGCTCTTCGCTTTGGCAGAAAATGCAAACTTTACAAATTGGTTGCCGGGCTAGGATTCGAACCCAGATACCATGCTCCAGAGGCATGTGTCCTACCGTTAGACGACCCGGCACTGTTCAAGTTTTAAAATATCATGTCAGAAAAAGAAATCAATTATACTTTCAAGTACCGATGAGAAGCCAACAGGGTGGATAGACTGCCCAAAAACATCCCTAACAAAACCTGGGCGCCGGCCAACCAGAGGGCATTTTCCAAGAAATGATTCCAAAGATTGAAACCATGGACAATCATTTCTATCTGTGGCGACAAAAAGTAAACCCCCGGGAACAAGACAACCATGACAATCAGCGCCGCGATCATCCCGCTAATTGTTCCCTGGATAATAAAAGGAGTGCGGGCAAACCAATTCGGAGCTCCAACCAGCTTCATGGTCTCTATCTCCCACCGAGAAGCCTGGACCGATACTCTGATCGTACTGAAAGCGATCAACACCACTAAGAAAGCCAGTATTAAAGCGATCGCTATGCCAAAAAATCTGATCTGGTTGGTAGTATTGAAAACCATTTCAATAGTTCCCTCTCGATGAAGATAGTCAACCCGGTTTATCAGAATGCCGTAGTTATCAATCAAATATTCAGTTATGTTTCCATAAATGGCCGGATCTCGAGCAGCAATATCCAAAGAAGGCAAAAATGGGTTATCGCCAACCTGGTCAAGGGCTTTTTGGTAGACCGGATCGCCCCGATGCCGGTCCATAAAGTGGCTTAGGGCTTCTTCCGCTGACACTATTTTAATATCGCTGATCTCGTCAGGAAAATTAGACCAAAGATCGTCTCGAACCATGGTCATATCGGCCAGATCGGTATTTCTTTGAAAATAGGCGGCAATGCTGACCTTTTCCCGAACTTGATTAATCAGATTTTCAGACAAGCCGTTCAATAAGAAGAGTGCGCTGACCAGGAAAATAACCACTGCGATGACCAAAACAATAACCCAGCTGGATTCTCTCCCCCGCTTGAAGTTTATCCAGCTAAACCGAATTACTCTTTTGAAATAGGTTAAATCCGGCATGCTTAAAAGACAAAATTACGACTATTGTGATCATCTCGGATGATCCGACCTTGGTGCAGGGCAACCACCCTTCCTTCTGTCTGGGCAATAACATCTTTGTCATGAGTGGCAATCACAATGGTCGTGCCCATGTGATGAATCTTTTTAAGCAGCTCGACTATGTCCCAAGTATTATAAGGATCCAGATTGCCGCTCGGCTCATCAGCCATGATAACCTCTGGCTGATGGATCAAAGCTCGGGCAATAGCCAGCCTTTGTTTCTCTCCGCCTGAAAGCTGATAAGGATAAGAATCTGTTTTTTCGGCCAAGCCAACTATCTCCAAGGCTCGAGGCACATCTCTCTCAATCTCGTCGTCGCTGGCCCCAATAACCGTCAGAATGTAAACCAGATTGCCATAAACAGTTTGTTGGGGTAGCAATTTATAATCTTGGTAAACAACACCAATGGACTGTCTCAATCGACAGACATCCCGATGTTTCATCGCGGCCACCAGTTGACCATGAAAATAGATTTGCCCGCTGGTAGGGAGTTCTTCCCGAATCAACAACTTGATCAAAGTTGTCTTGCCCGCCCCAGACTTGCCGACCATAGTCACAAACTCTCCCTGTTTTATCTCAAGGTTAATACCATCAAGAGCCAGACAAGAATCTGAATAATGTTTAGTAACTTGATCAAATTTGATCATCGCCTAACTTAATCTCTGCTTTAATGAACTGATCCAGTTCACCTTCTAAAACCGCTTCAACATTGGATGTTTCTACTTCGGTCCGATAGTCCTTAACCAGTTGATAGGGTTGAAGAATGTAGGAGCGGATCTGATGACCCCAGGCAGCACTTTTTAGCCCGCTCTTCAAAGATGCCATCTTTTGCCCTTCCAGCTCTTTCTGCCTTTGTTTCAATTTTGCCTTCAAAAGATTAAGAGCTGTCTCTCGATTGGCTCCCTGGGATCTCCCCGCCTGACAAGCAACTTGGATATTGGTCGGCAAATGAGTGATCCTAACGGCCGACTCCGTTTTGTTAACGTGCTGTCCACCTGGCCCCGAAGATCGATAGGTGTCTATCCTCAAGTCAGCCGGATTGATCTCTATATCGGAATCACCCTTCGACAATAATGGTAGCACTTCTACCAAAGCAAAAGAAGTGTGCCTCAGTTGTTGATCAGAAAAAGGAGATATTCTAACTAGGCGATGGACCCCCTTTTCGCCCTTGAGATGGCCAAAAACATACCTTCCGTTGACTTCAATGACAATCTCTTTTAAACCCACTCTTCCGTCTGGACCACCCGGCTCACCAAATGATTGATGTATAACTGTCAACCGCCAACCCTGTCTTTCGGCATACCGTCGATACATTCTGGCCAGCATAGCCACCCAGTCTTCAGCTTCGCGTCCTCCCGCCCCAGAAGTTATCTCTATCACTGCCCCGCCTTGATCATACTTTCCGCCCAGAAAACAATTTATCTCTTGCTGGGCAATCTTTGCTTGCAACAAATCAGTTTGTTTTTGGATCATCGGCCTCAAGCTTTGGTCTTTCTCGGCCAACTTTGCCAGCTCGATCAGGTCGTCTATTTCTTTATTGAGAATCAATAGAATATTGACCTCTTCTTCTAGATCAAACAGCTTCTTGTTAGTCTGGACAGCCTTGTCTTGGTCGCCCCAAAACCCTGGCGCGAGTGTTTTTTTTCTCAGATCTTCAGCTTCTTTTTGTTTACTGACCAAGTCAAAGATGGTCCATCACTTGATGGACCCTTTCTTTTAATTCGTCAACTTTGATTTCTATTGTCGCCATAGTCTTGAGCCGAGAGCGGGAGTTGAACCCGCGACCTAACGCTTACGAAGCGCTCGCTCTGCCTCTGAGCTATCTCGGCCAGATTTAAGCATATTGACAACTTTGCCTGAATTTATTTTAACAGAAAAATATGACTTTGAAAATAGGTCTTTACCCATCCGTTCGGGCAACCCCCCTAATTAACAATTTTCGTCTGCTATCCCGTGAACAGCATCGGAATTATGATTTTGACTCGGTTTTTTCTAAAATTAAACTAGCGAGTATTTTTCGAACAAGCCCGACACTATCCTGATCAAATATGGAAATCTGTATTATGTTTTTATTGAATTCTTTTAGCTTCTCTAACGCCTCATTGGCAACAACTTTTGAAACTACGTCTTTTTTGCTTAAAAAAACATATTCCGGTTTTTTCAGAAGATTTTTGTTATATGCTCCAAGTTCGCTTCGCACTGTTTTATAATCCGAAACAGGGTTCAACGAGTCGGCCGCAACAAAATGAAAAAGAGTTTTTGTTCGTTCCACATGGCGCAAAAATTTAATGCCGAACCCTTTACCCAGTGATGCGCCTTCAATAAGCCCGGGAAGGTCGGCCAAGATCAAGTCATAATACACTCCCAAATTTGGCTCCAGGGTTGTGAACGGATAGTTTGCCACCCTGCTTTTGGCATTGGTTAATTCATTGAGCAGGCTTGATTTCCCGACATTTGGCAATCCGATAAATCCGACATCAGCCATCAATTTTAATTCAAAGCGGATTTCAAGAGACTCCCCGGCCTTTCCGTATTCAAATTCTCTGGGAGTTGTGTTGGTTGAAGAACGAAAATGGAAATTACCATTTCCGCCGGCTCCCCCACGAACAAGCAAGGCGGTTTCGCCAATTTTAGTTATCTCCATACTTTCGCCTGTTTCCAAATTATGAACCACCGTTCCAACGGGAACTTTCAAAATCAAATCATCCGCATTGCCGCCATCGCAAAATTGCGGACGGCCGTCCTGTCCGTTTTTGGTTTTAAATTCTTTTTTAAATCGGAACTTACTTAGAGCATTCAAATCAGAAATACCCTCAACGAAAATGCTACCGCCCTTGCCGCCCTTACCACCAGCCGGACCCAGAGACATCAAATTCCGATTGAAAGCCACCGCCCCCCGCCCACCGGTTCCAGCTGTCACCCGTATTTTTATATCATCAATAAACATATTTAATCCTGATTAAAAATCAAATCCCGCCACCAAAGCGGGACTGATTTTTCATCTTTGAATCTTGTGAAACAGATTCTTAAATGCGGACAACATTGGTCGCATTGGGCCCTTTTGGGGAATCGGTCTTTTCAAAAGAAACTTTGTCACCTACTCTTAACTCCTCGTAGGTCACACCTTTTAGCTCGTTCTTGTGAAAAAACAAATCTTTTTCCTCGCCTTCAATGGAAATAAATCCAAACCCCTTATCCGTAAGATTTTTAATTGTTCCTTCCATGCTTTTAAAGACAAACCAATTTAATTAATGTTTTAAGGTTTTACCCTAAAGTCTAGTTCCTAAAAATAGATTCGACCAAGTTCTTAATTAGACAACTATCTTGCTTCGACAGCTTACCATTTAAACACTAATCCGTCAACCTAGTTACCCCTTCAAGTGTCTTGGCGTTCTGGCAAGAGGGGATATCAAAAATCCTGACCTTGACTATTGATAACTTTAATTTTCTCTCCGGCTTCTTGAATATTCTGCTTCTATTTCTGGTTTCTCGGTGATTTTAGGCCTCATTTGTGTTATTATTCAGGCATGTATTTGATTCCGGAAACCATCAACTACTTTTTTCTTTTCATTGCGCTCTATATTGAGGTGTTTCTTTTGATTACCTATTTTGAACTCAGGGAGAGGGAAAAGGGGGCGCCCAGTTTGCCGGCTTTAAATGAGTGGCCAGGCGTTTCTGTCATCGTGCCCGCTTGGAATGAAGAGGCAACCATTCTCGAGACTATTTTCTCGATTCTAAAACTAAATTATCCGAAGAATAAGCTCTCAATTTTTATCGTTGACGATGGCAGCACCGATAAAACATGGGATGTTATTCAAAAATTTTCTCAAAATAAACAGGTAAGGCTTTTGAGAAAAGAAAATGGCGGAAAACATACCGCCTTGAATTATGCTTTGAAATTCGTGGATTCCGAGCTGGTCGGCTGCCTTGACGCTGATTCATTTGTGCACCCTGAAGCTTTAAAAAAGATTGTGATCCAATTCGGCGACCCGAAAGTGATGGCTGTCGTTCCGTCCATAAAAATATTCAAACCAAAGGGCCTGCTGGGCCTTATTCAAAAAACCGAATATATGTTCGGTATCTTTCTTAGAAAGGTTTTTTGCTATTTAAATGCCGCTTACATCACCCCCGGCCCTTTCTCTATTTTCAGAAGATCTGTTTTTGAAAAAATAGGCAATTATAAGCACGCCCACAACACTGAAGATATGGAAATAGCCATGCGAATGCAGAAAAATAATATGAAAATAAGCAACGTCCATGATGCTTTTGTCTACACCGTTGCCCCCGCCAACATCAGAGCTCTCTATAAACAGCGTCTGCGCTGGATGTATGGTTTTCTTAAAAATGCCATTGATTATAGAGATATGTTTTTTAAACCCCGATACGGTAATTTGGGAATGATGATTTTGCCGGCGGCCAGCTTTTCGATTTTCTCCACAATGTATTTTTCGGGGACTATAATCTTCAGCTGGGTTAACTCTCTAATCATTAAAATAAAAGAGATTTCGATTATTGGCATTTCTTGGGGAGGTTTTCATTTTGACCCTTTCTATGTTAATACCGATGCCATCGTCTTTATCTCTTTAGTTGCCGTTTTAGGAATATTTTTTATCATTATGACTTCGCGTAAATTGGCAGAAGAAAAAAACAAATTCGGCTTGGATAGTATTCTTTTCCTCGTATTTTATGCCATACTTGCCACCATTTGGACATTCAAAGCAATTTATAATGTAATTTTCACCAAAAAAACAAAATGGTAGTAGACCGGAAAAAACATATATATACATTTCTCATCACGGCTATTGTCTTTACAATCGCTGTTTTGGCAAGCAGTTATTTTAGCCAAAAAAGAATAAATGAAATTGAAAGCATAAAGGACCGAATTGCTGTTGATATCCTCGCTTCCGAAGCCCAGTTTTCTCTCCTTTCGGAGCTTTCCTGCCACGATATAAGCAGCTCTTTTCTGAATAAAGAGCTTTCTAATCTGGGAGACAGGCTTTCCCACATGGAAGAAAACCGAGGGCTTAACAACGAAGAAGTTCTTCAACTTAAAAAACACTATTCCCTTCTTCAAATCAAAGACTTTCTCTTAATGCAAAAAATGAAAGAAAGATGTGATGTCAAGATTTTATCAATAATATATTTTTATTCAAACAAAGGAGACTGCCCTGATTGCCAAAAAGCCGGTTTTGTTCTTACTCGGTTGAGGCAGGATTATCCCGAACTGCGGGTTTATTCTTTTGATTACAACCTGGATCTTTCCGCTCTTCAAACGCTTATCAGTATCTACGGCATCAAAAACGAATTGCCAGCCCTGCTAATTGACGAAAAAGCTTATTATGGCTTCAAATCCATTGATGAGATAAAGGAGATTTTGCCAGCTCTCAAAGAAATAGATCAACCAAAAGATGAAGAAGAAATTCTCAAAATCAATGAGGCCGCAACAACCGAAGAGAATTGATCCAGCGCGTGTTTCTTGCAACCGAGCTTTTATTTCAATCCTATATACCGGTCCATCTTGGCATGGTTTATAGTATGAAAATAGATATTTAATTCTTTCGGGCAGTGTTTTGTATCTCGCATCTTAGTGGGTTCAGGTGCCTTTTCGAGGGCATCATTGAGTTCGTCTTTCCTTGATTGTTTTTAGACTGCATTTCATGTACAAACCGCCCCACGCTCTGTTCTCATCCTCGCTTTGACCGACCGGCATAGGTGCTGTATCTCGTTTTCGTTTAACCCCAAAAAATCCCAGTCTAACATCTTTATAGTCTTTTAAGTGGCTTTCTGGTATATCTCGCGACGAGCTGTATTTAATCATCGTAACCATATGGTCATTGTCGAGTACGGCGAAAATAATATCGGGAATTATTTTGTCGTAGGTCTCTTTTAAGAATTCCTTAAGAACATCACAATGCTCTTTGCCCGCATTTTCATCATTGGCACTGAGCATGCCATTAATCTTGATGATCGGGTTTAGGTGGCTACCGTTCATTATTCTTATCTCGTGTTCGGCCTAGGCAAGAACACTCGATTCCATTAAAAACATTATCCCCTGAATCAATCTTGCATTCGCTTCGCCATTCGAACTCGCTGCTCGCGAAGACTTTGCAGGCCCGGCGGACCAAACGGCCCCGGTGAAGGAATTCGAACTGAGCCAGAAAAACGAGGATGTCGCTGCCCTTCTGTTAGTCACCCAGTATCTGGAACATTTTCATCGTGCGCAGATGCTGGCGAAGGTACTTCGGACCGAGCTCGCCGTTGCAGTAATTGTAGAACCTGCCGTCGGCGGATCTCGCTGATCTTTGCGAGCGCCTTCTCGGCCGCCTCATTATACGTGCGAACAACCCTCTTGTTTATTATCAAAAATTATTCGTTGAAAAAATTTATGAATTGAACCTATTATTTTCTGGGTGCAGAGCATGTGGCACGACGAAAATTCAATGGACCTCTGTATTAGGAAAGCTCACTAAAAAATTTACAAAAATAAGTTAAGTGATGTTTTGGAGCATTTATACTACCAAATCCGAACCTATTTTGAACGAAATTGATTGCCGC
>CAZUSP010000015.1:0-12463 GCA_964623505.1 uncultured Candidatus Saccharibacteria bacterium | reverse complement strand
CTCCAGCTCACACCTTCTTAATCCAACGGCGACAAATTCCATTCTTTGAATGAGCTGGATTCTGGCTCTTTGGAAAGATTCGCCAGTCATAACTTTCTCGCTCGGTTCTTTTTTCTTTAGTATTTCTCGAGCGGCCGAAACTGTTCCGCCGACTTCCGCCAAGGTATACGGAACAACCAGGTAAAAAGACTTGTTCATGATCTCTCCTTTGGATAAAATTTCGCTGATAAATTTTCGATAATCGGCGGTTTGAGTTCTTAGCAGATCATTGGTTTGTTTTTCTTCTAATTTTTTTAATTTCTCCAAATAGCCAGTCATATTAACCCTTCGGGACTGAACGATCACCTGAGCGGTGAAATCAAGCGAATTCAAAAAGTTTTGAAACTGATAAATGATAGCCTGCTGCTCGTCGGACGACTTCAGCGCAAAGTTGATGGAAGATATCATCAGAATGGCCCTTAAACCCCCGCCGCGAAGCACAATCACCCCGTCCTTGATCTCCTGAAAAGGCAGAAATTGTTGGCTGGTTAAACTGCTCATAATTATTTCTTTGTTTCGATCTTGCTTTTTAGTTTTTCCAGCCGGCTTGAGGAAGCCAACCTCATCAGGGCTCGGTCATCCTCGCTTGGTCCGGCTTTTTTTATTATCTTGGGGCTGGAAGAAATAACCGGAAAATCAACCTTGATCTGTTCTTTTTCCCAGAGATATCGTCTGGGTGAAGTGATGAATTGAAAGGCGGCCGTTAAAACGGCTGGCAGCGGTCGTCCGCCGATCTTAACAAAAGCCAAAGAGGCTCCGGTGGCGGCTAATAATATTATCATGATCCAGGCGAGGCCAGGCGGCAAAACGGCCCGGACAAGCAGGATCAGACCGCCGGCGGCACCCAAGAAAATCGCCTGCCGGAAAGTTAACGGTCCGACGATCCTGGGCTCTCGCTCGATGAATTGTGGCAAGGGATATTGCATTATTCTATTTCTTCGCGATAGGGGTCATCTTGACCCAGATCGGAGTAAGTTTTTGATGGTTTTTCATCACTGGCTTCTTCCGGTTCGCTCTGATCACCCCCATATCTTTTTTGCAGTTCGGGGCGGATGTGATTAAAGATGAAAGCATCAATTTCACCCTGGACAAAGCCAGCCCGGTCCCGATCTAATTTCAATCTTTTCTCAAGTTCAGTTTTAGTTTCTGCCGGGGGCAGAAATCCTAAAATGGTGTCATAGACCAAGCCATACAGCTCCCAAGTCTCTTCTTCGTTGAACTTGTAGCGGCGGGCAATGCTGTTCATAACATCAAGAATCTCAAATGAATGGTAGGCGCTACCCAAAGCTGCGGGCAGAGAGTCGATTGCCTTTAAAAGTTCGGGATGGGTTAATTTGCTCCTTCGACTTAATTTTTCCATGGTTAATATTAACTCCAGCTTTGACCTTCCCGGCCTTCTTTAATAAAATATCCATCTTTTCTTTCTCCTTTCTTTTCCCGGGGGAGGTAGCCCCAAGATTCCAGGGCGTGAATAATTGGCCGGGCGGCTTCTTCGTTCTCTTGGGCAGCCTCGAGTAGAGTTTTTATAAATTTTTGTTGATCGCTTCCTTTCAGCTCTCGAACAACATCCCGAACGACATTCCGGTCTGATCGGATCAGGCCATTGATAATTGTTAAATCATTTCTATTCTTGGCCAGATCCTTATTTTTGCCCGGGTCAATAGCATTCTTATAAGCCGCGGCCACCATGCCAGCATCACCGGTTTTGGCTTTTGAGAAAGCGGTCAAAAGATATTGTTCGGGCTGATCCTCGCCCATCTCTCTGGCCCAACCGCTATCGATGTGCTGAATGGCGCTCCCATACCTTCCGGCCTGGGACATGGCGAACAAAGCGGCTTCTTTTTTGTGTCCGATATTATAAAGAGCCGTGTAAACCCTTTGCGCCTCGGTCGCATTTTCAAATTGAATCGTCGGTAAAATTCGGCGAGCTTCTTCCGGGTCCTTCTTAATTAGCGCGTGAATGGCCATGGCTCTTTTCTTGGCTGGGGCGACCGCCGGACCGCCCTTAACCATAAAAAGAGATGAGGGTGAAAAAATCTCGGCCTTTAACTCATTTACGTCGGCCTTTTTCAGTTTTCGACCGTAACGACTTTTCTCTTCTTTTTGCTCAATAATTTTCTGGTCGGTTGACATCCAGCGAGCCGCCCGCGCCTTTTCTCCCGGGGTAGCCAAGGGGCTTTTCATAATTTCGTCAGCTACTTGAGTTCTGACCGCATGGCCTCTGCGGCGATCTTGCCAACCCGCGGTGTTAATATTTAATCTTCTGGCGGCCAACAACATCTCGCCCTCCCGCGCCTTCTGCTTGCCAAAGTCATAAGCCTGGCTGGTTCTTTGTTTGACCTGACGGTATCCCCAGGCAGCGGCCGCAGCCGTTCCGGCCCCAACGCCGGTGATAACGGTCTTAGTAAAAGAAGGGGCGAGGCCCAGACTGATCTTGTAGCCGATATAGAGCAGAACGACCGGCATAATCGCGCAAAATGTACCGGGTGGGAAAGCATCGGGTCCATATCTTAGCGCCTCGGACAAATGAGCCGAGGTGTTGTGAAACACACCGCCGATCAGGCATTGGTTGTTCATACTGTCGCCCAAAAAAACGAAAAAGGCGATCGGAACTCCAACAAAGGTCCAGCTGATGAATGCCGACCACCACATTTGCCAAAACTTTTTAGCTCCGGGGAAGGCAAAAGCCAAAAAAGCCAGAGGCGACAGCACGACCAAAACCCAAAGAATCAAATATCGAACAATAAAAGTAGCGGCTAAAATCAAAAACAAGAAACCGACAAAAACAGCGCCGATGGTTAAAACCAACAATTGAATCAAGCTAATGAGCGGATAAAGCTCGTAGTCAACGACAAAGAACATGGCCGTTCTTAGGTTTTCGGTCAGCTTCATGTCCCTTCCGTGTCCCAAGAAGTGATTCATGACAATATGAGCTGCGTCGATCATCAATCCGATCAAGACCGGGGTGAAGTTTATTAAAACTGCCAGAACCAGGAGGCGGACCAGAGTCTTTTTGGTGTTGAACGACCCCAAGTCCAGGGCGGTTCTCAACCCGACATAAACCAAGCCCAGGATAATTCCAATATTGGCCAGATTTCTCATATCAAGCCAGTTCTGATAGACAAAAGGATTGTCGGGGCCGGTAAAAGAAAATCCGATAAATTCTGGTCCGGTAACCCATCGGTACAATAACTCGGTAACGCCCATAAAGCCGAGGGCCAAGGCGCTGATAATAGTATGGACAACCCACATCAAAGCCCGGGCTAGATCAAGCCCTATCCTTCGAAGAAAAGCAACTAGGCCACCGCCCTGGGCATTACCGACCGTTTCAATTTCATCAAAGACGCGGCCCCGGCTGGCCTCAACCACCATAAAACTTAGCGATCCGACAATAATTCCAGTTATTAAAAAAACAAATAGTAGCTTCTTTGATAAAGACCGCTTCATCTTGATCAGATTATAGCGCACTTTTTAGTTTTATAAAATGATTAAACAGGTTAAGCCAATCGCTGATTTCCAAGGCTTCGGCCCGAATTCTGGCGTCCAGTCCTGTTTTCTCAACAAATTGGCGATCAATGTTCAACCGGGCCGAGAGATTGTTGGCGAGGGTTTTGCGTGGTGAATGAAAACCAGCATCAATCAACTTAATCAAGAGTTGATCGATCGGATCGGTTTTTATCTGATCTATTTTTAAAATAGCCGAATCAACTTTCGGCCGAGGCCAAAAACTGCTGGCCGGAACGATTCTAATCATCTGGCTCCTGGCTCTCAACCGATAGATAGTGGCCAGGCGATTGCTGCGGGGCGGCCGAGCACAGACCCTTTCAGCGACTTCTTTTTGAACCATCAATACAACCATCTTTGGTGGGCGGGATAAATTGATCAGCGCAAGCAGTAAATAAGAAGTTAGATAAAAGGGAATATTGGCGATTACCTTATATTCCTCTGGGGACCAGCAATCTCTTTTTAAAAAAGACCGAATATCGTTAGAGATAATTTCAGTATTGGGAAAATCAGCCATTTCTTTTTCGAGCACCCGGACCAGGGAATGGTCTTTCTCCAAGGCGATTACTTTTTTAGATTTTTCGGCCAAGGCCCGGGTCAGTATTCCTAAGCCGGCACCAATCTCCAGCACAAGGTCTTTGTCGGTCAGTTTAGCGGCCGAGATGATGTCAGACAAAACATGGTCGTCAATTAAAAAATTCTGCCCAAGATGCTTTTGGGGTTTTAACCCATGGGTTTTCATCAGTCGCCGATAGCTGTTTTTAAGAGATTCTGCCTCTGGGGATAAGTTGCTTGACATGAAAGTCATATTGAGATAAAGTATTAACCATTATGCATCTCTTAACAAAAGCCAGAATATTCTTTCTGGCTCCCTCGGTAGTGATAATGATAATAATACTCTGGCCCTCTTCACCGGCCGAACTGGACTTTGATCGGTATCAATTAAGCTCTTCCAGCGAGTTTGTTTCGGCTTTAGACAAAGCAGAGACTTTTTCTTTTTCACACATTGGGCTGGTTCAGGGAGCCAGCATTCAAGTGACTACCTCGCCCCGGATCACCGGTCAGACGCTCGGAGCATTGGCCGAAGGTTATGACTATCAGAACCAAGTATTCAGCCACTCGGTTCAGCCGGGTGATACCATTGCCGGCCTGGCGGCAAAATTCAACGTTTCTCAAGATACTATTCTCTGGGTCAATGACCTGGCCGGCGAGACTACCCTGAAGGAGGGTGATCAGCTGATGATCCTTCCGGTTTCGGGCGCTCTGCATTTGGTTAGACGCAATGAAACTTTAAGTCAAATTGCCCGAGATTACAAGGTCAGAGAATCAGAGATTCTTTCTTTCAATCAAATTAGTGAGGCCAATGAGGTCTTCGTTGGAGATATTTTAATTATACCGGGCGGACAAAAGCCGGCCAAACCGCAGGCGACGACTCGACCTGTGGCCTCCTCTTACTTTATTCACCCGACCGCAGGTCAGATTAGCCAGGGTCTTCACCCCTATAATGCCATTGATATTGCCAACACTTGCGGCACGCCGATATATTCCGCCGCTTCGGGAACGGTCCAAAGAACGGGCTATGTCCCGATTGGCGGAGATAGAGTCCAAATTCTTCATCCCAACGGAGTGGTCACCTACTATGGCCATCTCTCCAGGATATTGGTTGAGCCGGGACAGCAGGTGGCCCAGGGCCAAGAAATAGGCCGAATGGGCAGCACCGGCTATTCGACCGGATGCCATCTTCATTTTGACGTTCGGGGAGCGGTTAATCCTTTGGCCGGCTATCAGCTCGGAAGACGGATTGAATTTTAAAGTTGTTTAAATCAAAAAAGCGGCCTCCGCCGCCTTTTTGTTTTAAATTTTAAAGTAGATATCCTCGAATGATCAGATAAATCAAGACACCTAACCCCAGCAGAAGAAGGATAACCAACGCCCGGGTGATTATCTTTTGTTTTTTGTCTGGGCTTTGAGGAACGGGACGAAAAATCACCCCCTCTTGGGTTTTTGTTTCAAAGGGATTGGCGGGCAAACCCGACTGGTCTTGCCCCCGAATGCGGTTCAAGAATTTTTCCCGATCAACTTCTTCTTCGGAAGCCGCTGCTTTTAACTGCTCAATAAAAGTATCTCGGGCCGTGGTCGGTCGAGCAGGGGGTTCAACGGCTTCCGGCCGAGGGGGCTCTTTTTCCGGGGCCGAAACAGCCTCTTGTTCGGCTGCTCCGGTTTGGTTGTTAATTTCAGCTGGTTTTTTTGTTTCAGCAATGTTTTCTTTTTTTATCTCCGGCCGTTCAATCTTCGGGGGGGTGTCTTCAGTAAACCCAGACCCTGGTTCTTTAATTTCAAGCTGGCCTGCTTTGGTTATTTCTTCGGCCCATGGGCGGGAGCTTTCTTTTTCTAACGCAGTCTGTTTTTCAGCTGTTTCGGCATCGGAAACCTCTTCCGACAGTTTATCTCTTTGCGCCCGGGTAAATACCCCCTGAGTTTTTTTGTTACGCAATTCTTCTTCTTTTTTGGTTTTTTCTTCTAATCGAGATCTTCCTTTCTCCAGTCCAAAGAAGAGAAGCAGATCAACTTCTTTCATCCTTTGATTGACCCGGGCTTCTTCGTCGGCCGAAGAACGATAAACGGTCATGGCTTGTTTGTACTGTTCATGAAGAGCGCTGGCCTTTTGCTCAACCGTCCATCGGTTCTTTTCAACCCGTTCCCGCTCTTTTTCAACGGCCCAGCGCTTTTCGGTCAATTTTCTTTTCTCTTGACTATCAACACTCGCCTCAATTGCTCGCTTCAAACCAGCTTCTTGCTTCTCAATTTCTTTTTCTTCAATTAAAATCGGCCCAAGCTCTCTTTGAACCACTTCCTTCTGGGCGCCTATTTTCCTCAATTGATCGAGGGGGGCTTTTTTAGCTGATTCAATCTTATTTATTTTTTCTAATAAACCAAACCTCTCTTTCTTCAAAAGAAGAAATTCTTTTTCAAGGCTCAATTGATTCAGCTTTTTATTATAGCTTTCAACTTGTTGTTCGGTTTCCCGGCTCCGCTCCTCGATCTTATTTAAAGCCACGACAATGTCGGCCAAAGAGTCTTTTTTGTTCCATTTTTCTTGTTCAAACTCTTTTTGACGATTAGCCAACTGCCATCTTTGTTCCTCATATTTCCTTCTTTCTTCTCCGGCTTTCGCCCCTACTTCTGCCTGCTCAACCTCCGTTCTTTTCTTTTTGATATTCTCTAGTTGGCTCAATAGCTGGGCCTGCTCTTTTTCAAGTTGTTGTTTTTGCTCTAAAAGGCGGCTTTTTTCAGGCAGGATGAGCTTTTCTCGGGCTGGTAATTCAGCCAACTCTAAATGAACCAACTCAATCTCTTTTTCCAATCGGTTGATAGAATTGGTTATCTGTTCAGTTCCTTCAATTTCAAGAGGAATGTTTCCAACAGAAGCCAGGTCTTCGGCTTTCTCAAGAACTTCTTTCCACATTCGTTTCTCTTCCTCGGCTTTTCTTCGGGCTTCTTCCTCGGCTTTTCTTCGGGCTTCTTCTTTTTTATCAACCTCGGCCGCAACAGCTTCTTTCTGAACATCAGTCAGCCTGTTGACTTCGGCAAAATCAATTTTTTTCTTTTCAGGGTGAGGTAACTTTCTCGCCAATCGAGCTTCCTTCATAGCCGCTTCAGCCTGTTTCAGCAAGTCATCGACCTTGTCTATTTTATTGGTCAGCCCGATCTTGGCTTTAGTCAAATCTTCGCCGCGTTGGATCGCTTCCAAATCGCCTTGCATTGTTCGGACAATAACGTTTTGCAATTTAGAAGAAATCATGTTTTTATCTTCTCTTTCGGCTAATTGGCCGGGGATCAGTAATTACTTTTTTTACCGGCTTGAATCCGGCTGCCTTGGCGGAAAGATTAATTCTTCCTTTTTCGTCTATTTCAATTACTTTGACAGGAATTATTTCGCCGATCTCAACCACGTCATCCACTCGGCCAATTCTTTGGTCAACAAATTGGGAGATATGGACCAACCCCTCTTGCCCGGGCAGGAACTCAACCATGGCCCCGAAGTTGAAGATGCGGGTCACGGCTCCCTTGAAGGTCTCGCCGACCTCAGCCTCATGAGTCATGCCCATAATCTCATCGAGGGCGTCTTGGGCGGCTTTTTGATTAACGCCAGCCACATAAACATGACCATCCTCTTCGATATCAATCGTGACGTCATGTTTGGCCGCCAGCTTGTTGATAGTTCTCCCGCCGGGACCAATAACCAAGCCGATTTTTTCCGGCGATATCTGGCCGCTAACAATCTTGGGGGCCAAGGGCGACAATTCGGCTCGAGGCTGGTCGATGGTTTGGGTGATCACCTCGAGAATTTGCTCTCGCGCCTGTCGGGCTTGAATCAACGCCCGAGAGATCATCTCCCGGGTTAGTCCGCGAATTTTGACATCAACCTGAATGGCCGTGATCCCCCTCTTGGTGCCGGCTACCTTGAAGTCCATATCGCCATAGTGATCTTCGGCTCCCTGCACATCGGTTAATAATTTATAATGAGTTGGCGCTGAAATCAAGCCAATGGATATGCCGGCGGCCGGCTCCTTGATCGGAACGCCGGCATCCATCAGACTTAAACCGGCCGCGCAGACAGAAGCCATTGAGGTTGAGCCGTTTGAGGAAAGACACTCCGAAACGACTCTGATGGTATAGGGGAAGCGATCAATTTCCGGAATCAAAGGAAGCAGCGCTTTTTCAGCTAAATAACCATGACCGATCTCTCGGCGCTTGGTGCCCATTAGCGGCCGAACCTCGCCGGTTGAGTAGGGCGGGAAGTTGTAGTGATGCATAAATCTTCTTTCTTCGATCACCTCCATACCCTCCAGCTTGCGATGGTCGCCGGTTGGGCCAAGAGTAACCACTGACAGCACTTTGGTTAGTCCACGCCGAAAAAGACCAGAGCCATGGACGCGGGGGACTAGAGATACCTGGGCCGAGAGAGGCCGAATCTGGTCGATCTTTCTTCCGTCCAAACGAATCTCTTTTTCCAGAATCTGGCGGCGAATAAATTGATAGAGCTCTCGCTCTAATATATTAAACCCTTCTTTGAGGCGGTCGGGATACTTTTCTTGCAGGAAATCTTCGGTTTCCCGATTCAGCTGGGCCAAGACAAACTTGGCCTCTTCTTCGGCCTGAGCCGGAAACAGATCGTCCATCTTTTTCTGAACAAACTCGCTGATGTCTTGAGCCATTTCCGGGTTAATGGCTGGCGGCTTTTCTGGTGTTTCAATCTTTTCAATCGGAAACTGGGCAAGTATCTCTCGCTGAAATTGAATCAGCTCTTTCAATACCGATTCAGCCTGCTTCAGCCCGGCTTCAACCCGATCTTCACCAACTTCATTGCCGGCCGCCTCAATCATATTGATCAGAATTTCTTTCTCGCCTTCAACGCCCGCCAAGGTTAGAGAAACATCAGCCGTGCGCTCCTCCTCATAGTCAGGATTAACCACCCACTGATTATTCCGATAAGCCAGCCGGCAACCGGCCAGCGGCCCGCTCCAGGGAACTTCAGACAAAGACAGGGCTAAAGAGGCGCCGATCAGTCCGGGCACGTCCGGATCATTAAGTCCGTCGAAGGAAAGAACGGTTGCGATTACCTGAACCTCTTGTTTAAACCATTCCGGGAATAAAGGTCTAATGGCTCGATCAATCAGCCGACCGGTCAAAAAGGCCTCGTCGGATGGACGACCCTCTCTTCTGAGAAAACGAGAGCCGAGAATCTTGCCCGCGGCATAATAACGTTCCTCATAATCAACCGTCAAAGGAAGGAAATCTTTAAGGTGAGGGTCGCGGCCAACGCAAGTGGTGACCATCACGGTTGTTTCGCCGTAACGAACCAAAACACTGCCGGCGGCTTGATCGGCGATCTGGCCAACTCGAATTTCAAACTCTTTTCCGGCAATATCTTTTTTAAACTGTTTCTCGCCAATCATAATTTAACTTCGGACGAAGCGGCTGTAGAACTTGCCCTTCAACAGATACTGATTAGGATTCTGGTCCAGATCGATGAACTCATCAGCTGCTTCAATTAATTTCTGGGCAGTTGTTTTGCCAAAAGCCACCACCTCAACTCTTTTACCCTGGTTTTTCAAGTATTCAACCATCGGCACAAAATCGCCATCACCGGAGATAATGATCAAGGCGTCAACTCCGGGGGCAACTCGAATGGCATCAACGACTAAGCCGACATCCCAGTCGGCTTTCTTCACTCCGCTCGAAAACTCTTTTAAATCTTTAACTCGGGTTTCAATACCTAGCTGGATCAAGGCCTCAAAAAAGGCCTTTTCTTCGCCGCTTTCGGTTCGAATAACATAAGCAAAAGCCCGAATCAGCTTTCGGCCGTCAGTAGCGCTTTTCAATATCTGGCCAAAATCAACTCGAGTCTTGTAAATATTCTTGGCGGTATGATAAAGGTTTTGAACATCGATCAGCACGGCGATCCGCTGTTCCTTGGATTTTTTCATTTGTTGTTCTCAAGATACTTGAGATTCTTTCGGCGTAGATTAAGCAAGCCAAGCAGACCACGGCGAGAGTGCTTGTCTTTGGGACTTCTCTCAAGGTGCTGGTTTAATTTCGCTATTCGCCGGTTGGCAGAAGCTATCTGTGCTTCAGCCGATCCGGTATCCGGATTCTTTTTTTCTTCATTCATAAATTTCTTTTTTAATTAGTGCCCCCACCAGGATTCGAACCTGGAACTTACTGCTTAAGAGGCAGCTACTCTACCGTTGAGTTATGGGGGCGATCTCAACAACCCAAAGGAGTGCGCCCGGCAGGACTCGAACCTGCAACCTAATGCTTCGAAGGCATTCACTCTATCCGATTGAGCTACGGGCGCCGAGCCAAGCTATTTAAACATAAAAAAAGAAGAGGGTCAATCAGGATGGCGGCTTATTCAAGCAGAGACCGGGCCGCAAACCAGCATTGAAACAGCTCCCTCTTTCCGTTAGAATAGGACGATGATTATTCCGGACGAGGTTAAAAAAATAGTTGCTACCCTGGAGAAAGCGGGCTATGAGGCCTATCTGGTGGGGGGCTGTGTCCGGGATTTGATTTTAAATCAAAAGCCAAACGACTGGGACGTGACTACCAATGCCCGGCCGCCGAAAATAGCCAAGCTATTTAAAAAACATTTCATCGACAACGATTTTGGGATGGTGACGGTGCTGACCGGGTCATTAGAAGAGTCACTCCAGAAAATCCAGGTGATGCCCTACCGGATAGAGGGCGATTACCAGGACCAAAGGCATCCGGGCCGAATAGACTTTATTGACAATTTGAAAGAAGACCTGGCTCGGAGAGACTTCACCATCAACGCCATGGCCTTGGGCGTTAGGCCTGATGGCACAACCATCATGGTTGATCCTTATCATGGTCGGGCGGATCTCGACAAACATATTTTGAAGGCCGTCGGCCAGCCGGTTGAGAGATTTCAAGAGGATGCTTTGAGGATGATGAGGGCGGTTCGCCTGGCGGCCACTCTTGATTTTGAGATCGAACCAAAGACACTGCGGGCCATCAATACGCAGGCCCATCTTTTAGCCAATATC
Source organism: uncultured Candidatus Saccharibacteria bacterium (assembly GCA_964623505.1). GTDB lineage: Bacteria > Patescibacteriota > Minisyncoccia > Minisyncoccales > UBA1441 > CAZUSP01. The sequence goes on along the minus strand of CAZUSP010000015.1, from coordinate 1,346 downwards.
TCCAGGGAAAGAATCAGAGACGAGCTGGTCAAGATAATTATGAGTTCCCGGGCGGCCGAAGGAATTGATCTTTTGCGCCGGGTTGGGCTGCTGGATCTTATCTTTCCCGAGATAGTCCAGAGCTTCGGAGTTGATCAAAATAAGCACCATATTTACGATGTTTATGAGCACCTGATGAGATCTTTGGGTTACGCGGCGAAGCAGGGATTTAGTCTTCACGTTCGTTTGGCGGCCCTGTTCCATGATGTTGGCAAGCCAGAGACCAAGTCCGGGCAAGGAGCCGAGGCTACCTTTTACAACCACGAGGTGGTTGGGGCTGATTTAACCGAGAAGATAATGAGACGGCTTAAATTTCCAACTCGAGATATCCGCCAAGTGGTTAAGCTGGTGCGTTATCATCTTTTCTACTATAATGTAGACGAGGTCAGCGAGTCTTCGATCAGAAAGCTGATTCGTCAGGTTGGACTGGAGAATATGTCTGATCTGATTAGGGTCCGAATGGCCGACCGGATCGGCTCGGGTGTGCCCAAAGCCAAGCCCTATAAGTTAAGGCACTTAGAGTACATGATCGAAAAATTGGCTCGGGATCCGATTTCAACCGAGATGCTGGCTGTTGACGGCCATACAATCATGACCCAGCTTGGCCTTGAGCCGGGCCCAAAGATCGGTCAGATCCTGTCTGTTCTTTTGGATCAGGTTTTGGAAGACCCCAAGAAAAACACCAAGGCCAAGTTGAATAAATTGGTGGCCGAACTAGGCTCGCTCCCTGATCAGGAGTTGGTCCGGAGGTCCAAACAGGCGAAAGAAGAGATCAAGAAAGTGAAACAGGAAGAAGATCTTTCTATCCGAGAAAGGTTTCATCTTAAATAAACGGGATGTGGTGTAACGGCAGCACGGGGCCTTCGGGTGGCTCTGGTCCGAGTTCAAATCTCGGCATCCCGACCAGACGAAACTTGACGGATTTTACGAGGAGAAGGAATTCCCTAAAATTTCGAATAACGATTCATACCTTTTCATTAAAAAAGCGTTTAAAACAACGCTAATCGACGAAAAAGCCATCGCGGCCGCGGCAATGGCTGGATTCAAAAGTTAACCAAGGAATGTCTACAATGTCATAAGAGAAAGCCCAAAAAAGATTTTGCTTGATTTTTTTAAGGGCACATTTTGCGACGCCAATTGCTTTAACTGCGTCGCGTAAATCATCTTTGATGAAAATAATTTCGCCGGTTTCCGCGGCAAAATCGGTTTCTGAACCAATAGCAAAACTTTTTTTATTGTAATTTTATTCTCTTCAATCGTAAAGAATTCATAACGACAGACAAAGAGCTGAAAGCCATTGCGCCGGC
>CAZUSP010000014.1:11118-15537 GCA_964623505.1 uncultured Candidatus Saccharibacteria bacterium | reverse complement strand
GGACAATCCAGCTGCAATCTCTCTACCCAATGTGGCGCATGGGACCCGTCTGCCGTCACCAGCGGCTATTGGCCGTCATCCCAGTCAGGGACCGATGCTTACCGCGTGCTCTTCGCCGATGGCGATGTCTTCACGTACCCCAAGACCGCCAGCGGCGGCGTGCGGTGCGTCCGCGGGTAATAAATTTGAAATTTGACCTCTGGTAAAAATTTTGACCGCTAGGTAAAATTTTTACCAAGAGAGACAGGTAAAACAAAGGTCGAAAACCAATCAAAAAAAGAACATCGCCCGAATTGCGGGGAACGGACCTGAATTGGGACCGGCCCCGGAAGCGAGCAAGAGGGATCTTATTACGGTTTCCTGCTTAACTCAAGGTTGAGCATAGGCGGACAAGAAGTCTTCGGCTCAGGCCCCAGGCTTCTGGTGCAGGACAATGGAAAACCAAAAGCGGCCGGTTGGGCCGCTGACGTGCGTCTGGCTGGCCGTCGCCAACAACTATTGGTCGTCGTCCGAGTCAGGGACCAGTGCTTACAACGTGAACTTCAACAATGGCGGTGTCAACACGTACAGCAAGACCAACAACAACTACGTGCGGTGCGTCCGCGGGAAGCAAGCCCCATCTTGTTTCTTTGAAAACAAAGAAAGCGATGTTCTTGATCTCTTGAGATGGCTCAATTCCAGATGACCCTTTATATAATCCTGCCATCTAAAACTCCCGAATTTATTTGTAGAGATACAGGTGGCTCAAAATAGTTCTTGACTTTTACGCAGTTAAGATATATACTATTGATATGCGTAAAACATTTAAATATAGATTGTATCCCACCAAAAAACAAAAACGAATGTTGCAATCCTCGCTTAACGCTTGTCGCTATGTATATAATGAAACTCTTGCAACTCGCAAGAAGATATGGGAAGAAAAGAAAAAATCCCTGTCGTTGTATGATACCAGCAATCTTCTTACTCAATGGAAAAAGGACAAGCCGGAGCTTGCGAATGCCTTTTCTCAGTGCCTTCAAAACGCCCAGCTTCGGGTCGACCTTGCTTTCAAAGCTTTCTTCCGTAGGGTTAAAGCGGGAGAAAAGCCGGGCTATCCTAGATTTAAGTCTTTTGATAGATACGATAGTTTCACCTTCCCACAAAGCGGTTTTAAATTGATTAAAAATAAGCTTCGTATTTCCAAAATAGGCTCTATCAAAATCATACTTCACCGTTCCATAAAAGACACCATTAAAACCTGCACCATTAGAAAACAAGCTGACAAATGGTATGCTTGTTTTTCTTGTGAAGCTGAACCTAAACCGCTGCGAAAAAGCAACAAGGCGGTTGGTCTTGATGTGGGGCTTGAGAATTTTGCGACACTTTCCAACAAAGAGAAAATCGCTAATCCCCATTTTTTTAAAGCAGACCAAAGGGCTCTTGCCAAAGCTCAAAGAAAATTGTCTAAACAAAAGAAAGGGTCTTCTGAAAGAAGAAAAGTTAAAAAGATTGTCACTCGCATTCACGAAAGAATTTTTAATAGGCGAAATAACTTCTGTCATCAGGAAGCGAGGAAAATTGTTAATCGTTTTGGAATAATCTGCATTGAGGATTTGAGTATTAACAAGATGAGAAAAAGCAACTTCAGGAGCATCAATAGAAGTATTGAAGATGTAGCGTGGGGACAATTTGCTAACATATTGTCGCAGAAAGCGGAAGAAGCTGCTCGACAATTCGTAGCAGTCAATCCACGAGGGACAAGTCAAAAATGTAGCCAGTGCGGCACAATAGTTGAAAAGAAATTGCCTGCTCGCTGGCACAATTGTCCTGTTTGTGGCATTCGTCTCCATAGAGACTTCAATTCCTCTTTGAATATTTTGAGTCTGGGACTACAGACTTTGGGTTTGTCCCCTAGAAGCTCCCGACTTTAGTCGTGGAGAGTAGTCACCAGTATTGCCTCGCAGGTCGTTGCAATGGAAAAAATTACCATTGAAGACAAACTTATTCTACCAGTGATGCTGTTTTGGGATGTCGATCCAAAGGAATTGAATGCCGAGGAACACGCTCGCTTTATTGTCGGCCGGGTTTTGGATTTCGGCGAAGTAGAGGACTTTTGGACGATTGAGCGGTTTTATGGTCTGGAGCGCATTAAGCAGGAAGCTCAAGAGCATCCTTTTGAGTCAGAAAGAAGCCGAAATTTTTGGGAATTAATACTTAAATTGCCGCCCCATACTTTATCATGCACCCGGAAGCGCTTACCCCCAATACCAAGCGCATTCTTGAATCGCTCGGCCAAAGATCGCTGACTCAGGATGTTTATTTGGCCGGTGGTTCAGCTTTAGCGCTGTACTACGGACACCGTTTTTCCGTCGACCTTGACTGGTTCGGGCAAGGATTTGAGTTCACCGAAAACTTTCGTGATCGACTGAATGAAATCGGCGAATTAAAAGTTGTCAGTCAGGCGGAGGACACTTTTCACGGCCAACTGGACGGAGTTGAGATCAGTTTCTTCCGTTATCCTTACAAGCTGCTTAATCCTTTGGTTGTCTACAACCAAAACATTTCTTTAGCTTCCGAACAGGACATTGCCTGCATGAAGCTGGAAGCAATAGCCAGTCGGGGAGGCAAAAAGGACTTTATTGATCTTTATTTTTTACTTCAGAATTTCAGTTTAGACGAACTGATAAAACTAATGCCGATGAAATTTGGGGTTGAATATAACGCCAACCATCTGCTGAAGGCGCTCACTTATTTTGAAGACGCTGAATTACAGCCGATGCCTCGAATGAGAAAAGAGATTTCCTGGAGGGGGGTAAAGAAAAATCTGGCGGCCGCAGCCAGTGATTATCTCCAAAGAAAAAAGCGTCACGGAGAAGCTTGCGGCGCCCGAGAGAAATGATTTTGCTCCAAATGGCAAATTTACCAGAATGAATATGGTGCGGAAAAATCACTTCGCCGCAATGTTGTCTTTCAGCCCAAAGCGGAAGAGGGCTTTACGGTGATCGTTCCCCGCCTACCCGGGCGGTGTTGCTTATGGAAGGAATCTCGGTGAGACCGGGAGAATAGCGGTTGAGGCCTTACGTTATGAGTGATTAAAGTCGGCGCAAGCAGATTGCGCTTTAAGACAAGCAGGTCTCTATTCCTCCATTAGTCTTTTTTTAAAATCTTTTAAAAGAGCCTGGTGGCTGACTGGTAAAACAGTGGGACGCTATCTGGATCTATTGGCAAAGATCTTCGTTGTTTTTAGGCCGAGGGGATTCAGTCAAAATCTGAGAAAAGAGACCGCGAAGAGTTCAAAACATTATTTCTATGATGTGGGAGTGAAAAACGCCCCGATCAATAACTTCAACCCGCTTTGCTTAAGAAATGATGTTGGGGCGATCGGGGGAGCTGTGTTCTGGCGGAGAGGATGAAAAAACAGGAATATTTTTCCAGCCAATAACTACTTCTGGCGAACATATAACCAGCAAGAAGCTGACCTGGTTGAGGAGAAACAAGGCCGTTTTTATGCTTATGGAATTAAACATGGCGACAAAAAGGCAGCTCTGCCCCGGGAGTGGCTTCGGGCTTATGCCAATCCGGTTTTGAGGTGGTCGGGCTGCAAAATTACCCTGACTTCATAACCTGAGGCGGAGTCGGAAACGGCTGGCTGGATGAGCGGCGTTTGATTTATTATCGGAAAAGGTATAGAATGATTTTAGTCGTCCGATCATGGCTTTGATGAAAGACAGCAGAAAACATTTCTTTATTTTTATTTGTTAGATGAATCTAGTTCAGAGCTTGTTTTTTAATAAAAGAAAAGCACGGTTAAGCGTGTTTTTGTTTTTTTTGTTGTTATTTCAGCCCTTGGTTGGATTTTGGTTTGGGCAGAATTCAGCGCCCATGGTAGCCGCTTCAACGATCTGTCCAGCCGCACCGGTCATCTTAACCGAAGACACGTTAGCTGAGTTCGGAGCCGGCACCGATATCTATATGGCTACAGGATCCACGGTCGGCGAGATAGCCATTGGCGGCAATACACTAGAGGCAGTCTGCGTTTGGGCAGATAGCTATTTCCGGCTGAGAACATTCAGCCATCGAGTGCTTCAGGTCAGCCCAGCGGCGGGCACGTCCAATCTGCTTGTTTCCAGTCAACATATCAGCAACGGTTACATTAACCGTTGGACGGCGACGCATAGCACCTCAACCCAGTTTATCTTTGCCATTCCCGATTTAACAGCCAGATATCGGGTGACCGTCAACGGGATAGAGATAACGGGCAGCCCTTTCATGCCCGGCGGGGGAAGCGAAGTGGCTTTTAACCGGGTAGGCAGCGGCCAACCGGAGGTTTACGTTGTTACCGCCGAGACGATGCCCACCTTTGATGAATGGGGAGCTAATGTTTATGGCTGGGGGTGGTCGGACAACATCGGCTGGATCAGTTTCAATAATGAAGATACG
>CAZUSP010000014.1:0-11100 GCA_964623505.1 uncultured Candidatus Saccharibacteria bacterium | reverse complement strand
AATCATTGGCCTATTACAACGCCGCGATGGGCCACCTGGAGGGATGGCTCTGGTCGGACAACATCGGCTGGATCAGCTTGAACTGCGCCACCGATGCTGGCTGCGACCACAATGATCCAGCCAAACAATACAAGGTCAGCGTGAACAGCAGCGGCCACTGGTCTGGCCGGGCCTGGTCCAGCAGTGTCGGCTGGCTTTCTTTTGATCGTTCTGAGACCGGAAACCCCCCGGGTGGTCCCTATCAAACCGAGGGGGCCATCGCCCGCTATGACAGCGGCGACGGCAAGATCAGGGGCTGGGGCCGATTCTTGGCCGGCAAAGATGGAGGCGGCTGGGACGGCTGGATTAAATTAAGGTGTCACGAGGGCGAATGCCATGCCGGCTGGGATGACGGAAAAACGGCCACCAGCGGATTCTTTTTAAGAGCTGATAATTATATTGACGGCTGGGCTTGGGGCGGAACAGTGGTTGGCTGGATCAGCCCCTGGTCACCCAGTGCTCATCATTATGGGCTCAATATCGATCCCGGAAACAACTATAAACTAAGCGGGCACATCTGGTCGGAAAGCATTGGCTGGATCACCTTTAATCGAGGGGTGGCCGGCGCTCCGCCGGCTAATGATCCCTGTCCGGATGGTTCATGTTTGGGGCTGCTTGACCGGAATGACTCCACTTTGAAGGGATGGGCCAGGGCGGTCAACTACGGCAGTGGCTGGGATGGATGGATCAGTTTGAGCGGAACCGGGCAGGACAACAACCCTTATGGGCCAAAGCTTAATTTAAACAACAGACGTTTTGAGGGATGGGCTTATGGCGGTGAAGTAATTGGCTGGATCAGCTTCAACTGCTTAACTGATCCCGGCTGCGACCACACAAACCCGAATGAGAACTATTTTGTCCGCACCACCCTCGAGGTCGGCCCGAAGGCCGTTAACCTTAGTCAAGAATGGGATTACTGTTTGGCCACTCTTCATCCGCGGTTGGTTTGGGGAGTGCAGGATGGCGCACAAGCAGCCTATATTATTGAAATTTACAGTGATAGTGGATTGAATAGCCTGGTTTATCGATATGAGGCCGAGACTATTACTATGGCTCATCGGCCCAATATCAATGCCGGGCAGTGCAATATCGGCGGCAACGGCTTCCAGAATGAAGGCGTTTGCAACTTAGCGTATCTGGGTCAGTACTGGTGGAGAATAAAGGTTCGGAGTGCCGGAGGCCAGTATGGCCCCTGGTCAGGGACAGCCAGCTTTACCGTCGGTCATACTCACCACTGGCCTGATCCCAAATTCAGTTTCTCGCCTGATCCAACTGCAGTGAATCAGAAGACCCTGTTTGACAGCACCGCCAGCAAGGCTTTTGGCGGTCAGACCATAATGGTTTGGGGCTGGACAGTGGGAGGAGGCGTCTCGGAGTATGTTGATGGAACCGGAAGCACCAGCCAGAATCCTTCGCTGGTCTTTAAAGAAAAGGCCACCTATCAGGTTACTTTGGGGGTAACGGACAGTGCCAACTATGGCCCATGCCTATTGCAGAAATCAGTCCCGGTCGCGGCTCGGGCCATCTATCAGTGGCGCGAAATATCGCCAACCGATTAAGCGATAAAATACCCCCGAAAGGCCAAGATGGCCAATCGGGGGTTTTGGTTTAATCAGATTGAACTATTCGGTTAGACTTAACTCAACCAGATGTTTCTTTATTTATTCGTTTTCTATGGCGAAGCCGGGGCGATAGACAACTTTTTTACGGCCATCAATCTTCTGGAAACAGGATAACGGAGAACGAAACAGTTTGGCGCTGAATTCAACTTTAAAGATATTCCGGCTTTTCTATTCCCGGCAAAGAGCCGTGGTCTCATAAATAAAAGACCAACGCCATCCTTCCATTTGGCCCGGCGGCCAAGAGCTTGGACGGATTTATGGAGAAATCTTCACCGGCTCGGGTCATGTTCTAACCCGAGGATATGTTGCGGAGAAAAAGATCAAAAACAGCCGAGTAAAATTCCGACCGGTTTATTATCTCTAGCACTTGACAGCGCGGTCATTTTTGATACACTGGTGTTGCCTCTTTTGGCTGTCATTATTGGCAGTTGAAAGAGGTTTTAAAATAATTTTTAGACCGAAATGGACTTAAAGAGCTTAATGGCTTCCATTGCTCAAATCGCCGAAGACAACGGAATCACCGAAGAAGAGGTGACCCAGATAGTTGAGGATGCCCTGGCGGCCGCCTACAAAGAGGATTATGGCCAATCCGGCCAGCATCTCCGGGCGGAACTTGATTCCAGAAAAGGCCAGGTATCTTTTTGGCAGATCAAAAAGGTGGTTGAGGACGAAGAAAAGAACAAGCCCCATTTCAACCCCAATCAGCACATTCTGTTGTCCGAAGCCGAGAAAGAAAATCAAGACCTGGAAGTCGGAGACGAGATCAGGACCGCTTTGCCGGCCAAAACTGCTTTTGGCCGCATTGCCGCCCAGACAGCCAAGCAGGTTCTTTTGCAGAAAGTTAAAGAGGCCCAGCGGGGAGCGGTCTACAGCGAGTACAAGCAGAAAGAAGGAGAGGTGGTTTCCGGCATTGTTCAGAGAATTGAGCCGAACTCGGTTCACTTTGATCTTGGCCGGGGGGTGATCGGCCTTCTGCCGCCGGAAGAACAGAGCGCCAATGAGGATTTTCGACCGGGACAAAGGAAGAAGCTTTATGTCTTAAGCGTTGATCAAACCACCAAAGGCCCGGTCATCTTCTTGTCTCGGGCTTATCCCAAGCTGATCTCAAGGCTTTTTGAGCTGGAAGTGCCCGAAATCATCGAGGGCCAGATCGTCATTAAATCAATTGCCCGGGAGCCGGGTTATCACTCCAAAGTGGCCGTGGTTTCAATTGATCCAAGCGTTGATCCGATTGGCGCTATGGTTGGCCAGAGAGGAATGAGGATTATGGCGGTGACCAACGAGCTTAATGGAGAAAAGATAGATGTGATCAGATGGTCAGAAGATCCGCGGGAATTTGTGGCCCAGGCTCTGGCCCCGGCTAAAGTTAGCCGGGTCAAACTCAACAGCCGAAACGAGGCTCAGGTAGTGGCGCCGGCCGATCAAATATCCTTGGTCATCGGCCGAAAAGGCCAGAATGTCCGCTTGGCGGCCCGACTGACCGGATGGAAGATCGATGTTCGGGATGAGTCCGGCCAAAAGACCGACCAGGGCGAGGTCAGGGCAATAGCCCGGAAAGAACCGGATGATTCAGTTTCAAATCCAGATCAGCCGGCGGAATTAAGCCCGGACCGGGAAGAATGATCTTCGCCTCTCTTTTAATCGGTTTACTGGCCATTATTTTGTCGGTCTTTCTCTGGCTTTATCTTGATCGGGATCGGGTCAGGTCTAATAGAACGGCCGAGATTTCTCGGTTGATCAATCAGGGCTCAAAGATCTTTTTGCTCCGTCAGATGACGACTGCCTGGATCATAGTGGCCGCGGTCGGACTATTTTTGATTCTCTGGAGTGATTATTTGGAAGCGGTCTGGTTTTTCTTAATCGGCGCGATGGTCGGCGGTCTGGCGGCTATTTTTGGAGTTTTGGTTTCGGCCAAAGCCGGCCCCCGGGCGGCCGAACTGGCCCAAACTGGTTTCCGGGAAAGCTTCCGGGTTGCTTTTTCCGGCGGCCAGGCCGTGAGCTTGTTCTCAATTGGTCTGGGGCTGACCGGACTGGTTCTGGTCTATCATTTAAGCCCGGAGCCCTTTGTTCTTCTTTATTATGTTTTTGGCGCTTCGCTGATGGCTTTCTTGATCAGAATAAGCGGTGGAATATATACTAAAAGCGCTGATATCGGGGCTGATCTGGTCGGGAAAAAAGAACAGGGACTGCCGGAGGATGATTTTCGCAATCCAGCCGCGATTGCTGATCAGGTTGGCGACCGGGTTGGCGATCTGGCCGGAACCGCGGCCGATCTTTTAGAAACATATCTGTCTTCGGTGGTGGCGGCCATGATATTGGGTTGGCTGACTTTGGGCCGGGCCGGATTTCTTTTTCCTCTCGGGTTGGCTTCCTTAAGTTTATTGGCCGCCTTGATCGGCGGATATACGGTTCGTCTGATTGGTCCCAGCGACCGGAATCTGGTTCGAGAGGCAAAAAGGGTCAGGGCTGGTCTTCGCCAGGGCCGACTGATAACATTTTTGTTGTTTTTGATCGGGGCGGCGGTTCTTTCAGTCCGTTATCTGAATGACTGGCGATACTTTCTGGTTGTTTTCATCGGAGCGTTAGTCGGCTGGCTGATCAGCGCCTGGTCTATTTTTTATACTCTGCCGAACGGACGAGTGGTTGGCCGGGTGGCCAGATCGGCTCGGCATGGACCAGCGGCCGTTGTGGCCGAAGGCATGTCGGCCGGGTTGTTTGGAATACTGGGGCCGGCGGCGATGGTCTCAATGGCCCTGGTCTCGGCCTACTCGCTGGGCGGTTTTTACGGCATTGCTTTAACGGCCATCGGCTTGATCGGCATTTTAACGATTGAGCTCTCGGCTAACTGCTTTGGTCCGATCGCCGATAATGCCGGGGGCATTGTTCGGGCGGCCGGATTAGGCGAAGAGGCTCGTTCAAGAACCGATGGTTTGGATTCGATTGGCAATAGCCTGGCGGCGGTCGGCAAGGGTTTTGCCATTACCGCGGCGGCTTTTACAGTTCTGGCCTGGCTGGCCATCTATTTAAAGATCGTCTTGGCGGAAAATCTTTCTTTTCTGGATGCCTGGGTTTTGACCGGAATGTTTTTAGGCGCCTCGCTGGTTTTCTTTTTCTCGGCTTTGATCGTTGGTTCAGTTAATTCCGGCGCCAAGAAGATGTCAGACCAGATCAGAGGTCAGATGGAAGAACAGTCTAACAACTATCGGGGTTTGATTTTGGGGGCCGCCAACCGCTCTTTAAGGGGACTAATCGGTCCAGTTTTCATTGCTTTGGTTGGGCCGGTTTTAATAGGTTGGTATCTGGGGCCGGGCGCCATCGGGGGCATTCTAGCGGGCAGCCTGACGGCGGCTTTTCCCCTGGCTTTGTTTATGGCTTACAGCGGCGCCATCTGGGACAATGCCAAAAAACAGACCGAGCCGGACGGTTCAGCCGGCTCAGCCGTCCTGGTTGGCGATCTGGTTGGCGATCCGCTTAAGGATGCGGCCGCGCCGGCCTTGAACATCCTGATCAAATTAATGGGCGTGGTCACCCTAATCTTCGTCTTTCTCTTCGTTTAATATGGAGATAAAGATAAGTCAGCTTAAAGATTCAAACATCGAGGTTGTTTTCGAGATTCCAACTCAAGACTGGGCTCATCATATCAAATCAACCAAAACTCTGGCCGAGGCCTCCGAGGCTTTGATCAAGGAGAGCTGGCTCCGGGCAGTTAAAGAAAATTCAATTGAACCGATCGGCCCGGCCAGGACTCGGGTGATCGAGATAGTTCCGGGCAAGCCGGCCCGCTTCAAGGTTGAGGTTTCGGTTCTGCCCGAAACCAAACTGCCGGAATATGCCTCAATTGTTAAAAGCATTGAGCGAAAAGAGATCGAGGTTTCCGAGAGCGATGTTGAAGAAGCGCTGAAGTCATGGCAGATGAGCCAGGCCAAGTTTAAAGCCTTGGATCACCCGGCCAAACCGGGCGACTTTGTGGAAATTGAGTTTTCATCTTCGCTTTTCAGCGGCCAACCCGACCAGCGGGACGGGTTTCGGCTCGGTCAGGGCCGCCTCATCCCGGGATTTGAAGAAGAACTGGCGGGGCTTAAGGCCGGCCAGGAGAAAAGGTTCAAACTGACCTATCCCGATCCTTATTTTGCTTCTCATCTGGCCGGCCAGGAATCCGAGTTCAAGGTGAAGATGATCAGGGTGGCCGAGGTTGAAACGAAAGATCTGGTGGAGCTGGCCCGCCGCCTTAAAATGGCTGAAAGCTTAGATGAACTCAAGCAAAAGGTCAGGGCTGATTTGGCGGTCCAGGCCAGGAGATTAAACGTTCAGCGTTGGCGGCAGGAGGTTATTTCTAAAGTGGCCGAACAAACCGAAGTTGTTTCACCTGACACGTTGATAGAGTATGAGCAGTTGAGACTGATCGAGGGATTGAAGCGCCAGGTTCAAGAACGGATGCAGATCGCTTTTCCCGAGTACCTGAAAAGGCTGAATCAGTCAGAGGAAGGGCTAAAACAGACCTATCGGCATGAGGCCGAGAGGAACGTGCGCCACTTTTTGGTTGTTCGAGCGCTGGCCAAGGTTGAGCAGATTGATATTTCGGAAGAAGAGTTGACCCGGGAAACAGAGAGGGTGAAGACTGGTTTGGATGAAAAACAGATGGCGCCGGTTGACCAAGCCCAGCTAAGGGCCTATACTAAAGATGCCCTGACCAGGGACAAATTGTTTGCCAAATTATCTTCTTTGAAATGAATTTAGTTCCAACGGTGATCGAAAAATCAGATCGGGGCGAGAGAGCTTATGACATCTTTTCCCGGCTGTTGAAAGAAAGAATCATCTTTTTGGGTGGTTTTATTGATGATACCAAGGCCAATTTAGTTATTGCCCAGCTGCTTTTTCTGGCTTCTCAAGACCAAGAAAAAGAGATCAAGTTCTATATCAACTCGCCGGGCGGTTCAGTCACGGCCGGGCTGGCTATCTATGATACCATGCAGCATGTTAAGCCGCCCGTCTCAACTATCTGCATCGGCCTGGCCGCCTCAATGGGGGCAACCCTGCTGTCGGCCGGCCGTCCTGGACGAAGATTTGCCCTGCCTCATTCAGAGATCATGCTGCACCAGGTGGCTGGCGGGGCCTCCGGCATGGCTTCCGACATTGAGATTACGGCCCGTCAAATATTAAGAATCAAAGAAAAAATCAACTTGATCTTGGCCGAACACACCGGTCAGAAGATCGGCAAGATCGCTCAAGACACCGATCGAGATTTCTATCTTACGCCGGAAGAAGCCAAGAAATATGGCTTGATCGACGAGATTCTTAAAGCTGGCCGGAAGTAATCTTTGTCTTGAGCCCGCTCTTCGGGGCTGGTTTTTTGATTTGAATTCAATGCTCTTCTCGGCTATAATAATAAACGGAAAATTAACCGCGACCGACCGGAAAAGAATGTTTTTCACGGGAGTAGCATGAAACATCTTTGTTTAAACGAAAAACGGAGACTAAATCATCCTTTAATGTTGCGATAAGGGAGCAATTAGCCGAATTTTACGGTTGGTCCTTTAAAACTAAACATGGAGCTAATTATCTTGTTAGCTGTTGGAGGAGGTTGTTTGTTAGCCGGGTTGTTGCTGGGCTACTGGGCCCGAAAATACACCCGGAAGAAGATCCGGGACAGCCTGGAGACCAAGATTCAACAGCGGATTGAGCGGGCGCAAAAAGAGAAAGATCTTATCTTAGAGAAGGCCCGCCGGGAATCAGAAAGATTGGTTGCCGAGAGCCAGAAGAAGATAACCGGGCAAGAGGCCGATCTGCTTAAGATCAGGCAGATTCTGCTCAAGAAAGAAGAGTCGCTGAACCAAAAAGATTCTTTGGTTGAAGATAAAGAAAAGCAGATTGAGCAGCGGATCGATCAGCTGAAGAAAGCCCAGGAAGAAGTGGTTCAGAAGAGAGAAGAGATCCGGAAAAAACTTGAAGATGTTGCTCAGCTGACCGAAAAAGAAGCCCGGGTTGAGCTTTTGGTCCAAGTTGAGCAGGCGGCCAAACAGGATCTGCTGGTCAAAATGACCAGACTGGAAAAAGAAGGCAAGGAGCGCTATCAAACCGAGGCGCAAAAAGTAATTGCCTTAGCCATTCAAAAGTACGCTATCTCTCAAATTGCTGATCTAACCACCAGCAGCATTTCTGTTGGCAGCGAAGACGTCAAGGGCAGAATAATTGGCAAGAACGGACGTAATATTAGGGCCTTTGAGCGGGCGGCCGGAGTGGAACTGGTGGTGGACGAAGCTCCGGGAATTGTGGCTATTTCCAGCCACAATCCAATTCGCCGCCGCATCGCCCAGATGGCCCTGGAGAGATTGGTCGAGGATGGGCGCATCCAGCCGGCCCGGATTGAAAGAGTGGTCAACAAGATTAAAGAAGAGGTCAAGGAGCAGATTCAAAGAGCCGGCGAGGCGGCTATTTACGAAACCAAGATAGTTGATCTTCATCCTAAATTGGTGGAACTGCTGGGACGACTTCATTTTCGCACCAGTTACGGCCAGAATGTTCTTCTCCATTCAATCGAGGTGGCTTTGATCGCCGAGACATTGGCGGCGGAAATAGGGGCGGATATTCGGGTGGCGAAAAAAGCCGGCCTGCTGCATGATATTGGCAAGGCCATTGACCATCAGATTGAGGGCTCTCACGTTGAGATCGGTCTAAAAATACTGGAGAAGTTTGGAATTGAAAAAGAGGTCATTGATGCGATGAAGTGCCACCATGAGGACTATCCTTATGAGACGATTGAGTCGATTTTGGTTCAATCGGCCGATGCTATTTCGGGGGCCCGTCCCGGAGCCAGGCGAGAAAACATGGAAGAGTTTCTAAAGAGGTTGGCCGACCTGGAGGCAATTGCCAAATCAATTAAAGGAGTGGATGACTGCTACGCGATTGAAGCCGGCCGAGAGATCAGGGTTTTGGTCGATGCCGCGGAAGTTGACGATTTTGAAGCTCGTCGGATCGCCCGAGAAATAGTTGAAAGAATCCAGGCCGGGCTGACTTATCCGGGAGAAATCAAAGTAAATGTGATTCGTGAGTCCCGGGCAGTGGAATATGCACGGTAAATGTGCTATATTATCAGCGTTAACCTAAAGGTCGAAATTAACCTAACTTTAACTTCATGAATAAAGGAGAGTTAATCGACAGGCTGGCCGCCAGGACTGGCTTGGCCAAGAACAAGGCCGGTGAAACCATCGATGCCCTGTTCGACATTATCACCGCTTCTTTGAAGAAGGGTGAAGAGATAAACTTAACCGGCTTCGGCAAGTTCGAGGTTCAGAAGCGGAAAGCGCGCGAGGGCCGCAACCCTCAAACTGGGAAGTCGATTAAGATCCCGGCTCGCCGAGTGCCCAGATTCAAGGCGGGCAAAGGCCTCAAAGACGCCGTCAAGTGAGTGTTTTTTACGGAATTGAAGCCCCGTCTAAAGCGGGGCTTCAGTTTTTTAAAAGATGAAAAGATAATCTTTTTGGTGAAATTATTCGCGGAGAGATTTCTTCGGCCAAGATCTGGGAAAACAAAAACTGCTCCTTTTGGGGCGGTTTTTAGATGGAGCGAGGGACGGGATTTGCACCCGCGGCCTTTTGCTTGGAAGGCAAATGTTCTGCTGGCTGAACTACCCTCGCCAAGAGCAAGAGTCGGGGCACTGGGATTCGAACCCAGGATCTCAGCGTCCCAAACGCTGCGCCTTAAACCGGACTAGGCCATGCCCCGGCTTTGATAATTTAATCAGAAAAAAGAAGAGTTGGCAAGGTTTATTTAATATTATTTGGGCTTTCTGGTTCGTTTTGCTATAATATCAACGAAGAATTGACGGAAGGCATTTATGACAAGGCCGGAGAGTTTGTTCAAGAAGCACAAATTGATTGATCGGCTGTCTTCTTGACAGGTGTTTATTATCAACCAAGTTGGTTTTGGTTTAGTCCCCGTAGCTTAATGGAAAAAGCGATGGACTTCTAATCCGTAGACTGCAGGTTCGAGTCCTGCCGGGGACACATTTCGACGATTGACATAAATCTTAATTGCTTTAAGATCTGTTTGTTTGGTGGGCGTGGTGTAGCGGCAGCACAAGGGCTTGTGGAGCCCTTAGGGGGAGTTCGAGTCTCCTCGTCCACCCTGGTTTTTACTGGAGACAAAACTTATTTGTCTTTTTGGGTGCGGATATTTTGTGTTTCTAGTCTAAGAAATTCATTGGGTTTCCGAATCCAAAGTGTACCAGGTCGGTTCGGTCAGTGGTTGGAGCCTTTCGGCGGGGGAATATCTCCAACCGACCCATTTAGAAGAAAGACCGGGCCGCTAATTCCGGCTCGAGTCTTGTCTTCTGGGTTATTGGCAGTGATGATTTTGCAGCGACGGCCAAAAAAACTTTTGCCCGGGAAAAAGATCTCGGCAAGAGTTGGCCGGCCCGGGTTTTATTTTCTTAACTTGTTGAAAGAAAGTTTTTGGGCTAGAATTGATTCAGGATGCAAAAACAACAGACTCTCATTATTCTTTTTTTCCTCTTGATTCTGGCGCCATTGGTTGTAATGGCGAGCGAACTAAATAGTTACCGGATTGATTCAGGGGGAGAAACCTACTATGTCCACTATGATGGCTTTGTTCCTTGCGGCAAGGATGTTTGGGTAAGCCATGATCCGGCTGGCCTCAATGCCTGGAAAGCTCATCTGCCCTGTCAATTCTGCCATCTTTTTGTGATGCTTGCGGCCATTGTTTCTTTTTTATTAACCACTTTGGTTCCGTTATTGGCGGTGGCCATGCTGATCATCGCCGGGATCATGTATTACCTGGCCCTGGGCAATCCGGCTAAAGTAACCAAGGCCAACAAGTTGATGATTGGCATCTTTCTGGGGCTGTTCCTGATCTATGGATCATGGTTAATTATTGGGGCTTTGTTCTCAGTTGTTGGAGTAGCCGACTGGACGGGCCTAAGAGGCGGCTGGTATCAGATTAGCTGTCCCCTGAGATATGTTGCTTTTGAGCCGACCGAGCTGCCAAAAGGTTCGGTTTTCTGCCCCGGCGGGGCGGGGGTTATAGAAGTAAATGGTCAACATGTTTTCTGTAGCGGGCTAGGGTTAATGACCCAAACCTTTGACACTGGCGTCGTAGCAAGTTTGAGTAGAGACATGAACGGGTGGACTATAGCGCGTGACAAGTGCGAAGGACTTGCTCCTCCAACCGGTGGATCGGGCGGGACGTCAGGCAAATGGGCGCTTCCGACCGTCAGAGAATACCAGTTTCATCGCCAGTATAAACAGATGCAATGTGGCGATCCTTGCAAAGAATGGGATGCAGAATGCTGTAGGTATGGACCGAATTATACCACCGGCGAGGAAATAGTTTCTTCTCGTCCTGCCTTCCGCCTCAATCCTAGAAGAGCAAGAACGGTGAATATGAAAACTGGTCAGACGGGAACAGGCATTTATGATGTAAG
>CAZUSP010000013.1:0-16148 GCA_964623505.1 uncultured Candidatus Saccharibacteria bacterium | reverse complement strand
GCAAGACAAGCGAGACTTCAATTAATTGAAAAATCAAGGATGTTCAAAAAAGTTTATCGGAAAATAAGGGAACTAACAACTGCGGAAATCCATTTAAGGGACAATTTTTTAATCAAATATTTAGAATTTATTCCCCGGGAAGTAAAACCGAATCATATTACGACACTTCGTTTTGCGCTTGCCTGGCTGTTCTTTTTCCCCAGATTTATTAGCGCAGGACCAGCGTTGTTTTTAGCCGTAAGCGGCACGCTGACCGATATAATAGACGGGGTGTTAGCCAGAAAAAGAAATCAAATTACCGATTTCGGAAAAATTTTTGACCCGATGACTGACAAGATTCTAGTAGCAGGAATTTTATGGTATTTGTTTGCCCACAATCTTATCGGTTTAAATCTCATAGTCCATATAATTCTGCCCGAAACATTGTTAATTGTATATGGAATCTGGCTTTTAAAGAATAAATGGGCAAAAACTCCCGAACCGAATATTCTGGGAAGAACCAAGTTCATTTTATATGCACTCGGATTTATCTTTTTACTCATTTCGCAGCTGAATAATTTAGATTCAGCCTTATCTAATTTCGGATTTTTATTAATTACCTTGGGTATTATTTTTGCCTGGCTAAGCCAAATCGTGGCTGTTCAGGAAATTATAGAAAGCATTCGTCTCCGCGCCCGGATAGAAATCAATAAAAGATAAATGAAAATTAAATTCTAAAAGGTCGAACAATAATAAATTAAAAAAATATAAAAATTAAATTTTAAAAATTAATCAAACCCTATGTCTAAAAAGATCTTTATCATTATCGGCGAAGTAGTTTTAATGAGCATCAGCACTCTTTTGCTTTGGCAGTTTTAGCCAAAGAAAGCGACTCCACCGCCAGCAAAGATAACACCTGAATTAAACTTAGAAACAACAAAATTGGCAACGATTCCTGAGAATTATAGGGTTGATGAAATTGTTTTTAGCCCAGATGACAAACAAGTTGTTTATACAGCAAGGGAGGGAGAAAAATGGTTTGTTGTTCTCAGCTTACCTACCAGCTTTTATGAGAATAGCGGGAGAGCTAGATATCAACAAAAAGACCATTGAGAGATTCTTTCGTTTAATCAGAGAGGCGATTTGCAACTATTCTCTGATTGAATTAAAATAGCTTTCGGGAGAATTAGAGGATGAAGTTCTGGTTTTTTCCCCTAATCGCATCTTTGGTTCTATAAAACGGGGGATTATCTTAAATTTTAATCAAATGAAAATTTTCAAAATAATTTTCTTTGGAATGGTGTTTTTTCTCGGAGGTTATTTTTTGCTTCAACTCAAAACAATTGAAAGAGTGGAATTCCAAGCTAAGGTTAGACAGGAACCCTTTTTCAACAGTCAACCGATTGAAGAGCAAACAATTAACGAAGGAGAGGAAGTTACGGTTATTTTAGTTGGAGACATAATGCTCGATCGAGGAGTGGAAGCGAAAATAAAAAAATACGGCCAAGGAGATTTTAGGTTTCCTTTTTTTAAAATAGCTGATGATCTTAAAAAAGCTGACCTTTTGTTTGGAAATTTAGAAAGTCCAATCTCAGACAAAGGAACCAGGGTCGGCAGTATTTATTCTTTTCGGGCAGATCCTCAAGCAATCGAAGGTTTAGTTTCTGCTGGGTTTGATGTTTTGGCTTTGGCGAATAATCACACTTTAGATTACGGGAAAGCAGCTTTCCTTGATACTTTTTCAAGGCTGAAAGAAGCTGGTATTGATTATGTGGGAGCTGGTTTCGGTGAAAAAGAAGCTTTCTCGCCAGTTATCAAAGAAATTAAAGGGACAAAAATTGGTTTTTTAGCCTATACTAATTTGGGGCCTGAGGATTGGCGGGCAGGTAAAAATAGCCCAGGAATTGCCTGGATCTCGAGAAGAGATTTCGAAAAAATAAAAGAAGATGTTGAAAAAGCCAAACAGCAAGTTGATATTTTAATTGTTTCTTTTCACGGGGGCATAGAATATCAAAAACAGCCTGACCGGTTTCAAGTTGATTTGGCCAAAATGGCCATCGAGGCTGGAGCTGATTTGATAGCTGGGCACCATCCTCACGTCGTTCAGCCGGTAGAAAAATATCAAGAAGGATACATTGCCTATTCATTGGGAAACTTCATTTTCGATCAAAATTTCTCCGAAGAAACAATGACCGGCCTTTTGTTAAGAGTGAAAATTGAGAATAAAGAAATAAAGGAAGCAATTCCGATAAAAGTAAAAATTAATCAATACTTTCAGCCCGTGGCTGAACAGCCAGCGGTTGAATCTGAGGCCAAGCAAAGCGAAAACTATCAACCTGTTTTTTCTTATCGGACCACTTCTCTCTCAAAAAACCTACCAGGACAATCAATAAAATGCCTTTACAAAATTTCAGGCGTTCCTTCACCGAAAGCGGTTGTTTTTTCGCCAGACGGAAAAGAGTTTTGGGTGACTTCTTTAATGAACAAAAAAAGAGGAGTGGTGGTTTTTGATGCCAAAAGCGGAGAACACAAAAAAGATATTGTTTTGCCAGCTGGCGGCGGAGTTGAAATCATATTTGACCGGGAGGGTTCCCGGGCTTTCGTCAGTCAAATGGAAACGGCCAGAGTTTTTGAAATTGATGCCCAAACAAAGGAAATTTTGCGAATTTTTGAAACCGGTGGAAGTTGGACAAAAGTATTGACTTCCTCTCCGGATGAAAATTTTCTTTACAGCTCAAATTGGATCAGCAACGATATCGCGGTTATTGATTTGAAAAGCGGAAAATTGATAAAAAAAATTCCGACGGTTTTTACTCCTCGCGGAATCTATGCGACAAAAGATAGCTCAACCCTTTATGTTGCTGGTTTTGGAGAAGGCGAAATTCAAAAAATTGACCTTGAAACTGGAAAAAGTTCGGTTCTTTTCAAAAGTGGTGGGGCAATGCGTCACATTGTTGGCGATGAAGAAAAAGAAGTTCTTTATTTTTCCGACATGGCTTTGGCTAAAATTTTTAAGGTAAATATGAAAACTGGTGAAGTCGAAGAGTTGGCTAAAACTGATGTTAACCCCAATACCATCGTTTTAACTCCTGATAAAAAAATTCTAATTGTTTCCAATCGGGGACCGAATCATTCTTCGGGAAGAATCAATCTCCCTGGACCAAGATCAGGTTCAATTTATTTTTTTGAAACAGCTAACGGTAAAATTTTAGCTACCCTGACTGGCGGCAGGCAACCTACCGGCTTGGCTATTTCTCCCGACGGTCGTCATTTTGTTTATTCAGATTTTTTGGATGGCCGAGTAACGCTTTGCGAAATTCCTTCTTTTGAAGAAACAACCACCGATGAAAAAATTTGGTGATTTCCAGATTCGTGGAACCGTGATGTGGTGCATTGTAAAAGAAAAAAGATTTATCGATTCTCTTGTGGACGGTTTTGTTGCGCCTTCGGTCACCGCAAATTCTTGCAATTCACCGGAACCCATTTAGCCGGCTTTTTAGATTTCCCCTCAATCAACTTCTCGTCGATTCATCTTTTGTGTTAAAACTAAGGATCTTAGGGATTTTTTCGATGAAACAACAAGAAGCACTTGAAGTTCTAAAAAGCGGCCGGAATGTTTTCCTGACCGGTCGAGCCGGAAGCGGAAAGACACATTTACTGAACAAATACATAAGCTTTTTGCGAGAAGAAAACACTCCGGTTGGCGTTACTGCCTCAACCGGCATTGCCTCGACTCATCTTAATGGTATGACCATTCATTCCTGATCGGGCATGAGAATTTTGGCCGAGCTTAGCAAGGGCAATCTCAAGAAGGTTCCTCGAAAGAAGTATTTAAAAAAACGGATTCAAGACAGCCAGGTTTGATCATTGATGAAATTTCAATGCTCCCGGTTCGCTTTGGCCTGTCAGCGAAATCATTCGCCGCTTTAGAGGCAGCTGAAAGCCGTTTGGAGGTCTTCAGGTGGTTTTGTCAGGCAATTTCTTTCAGCTTTCGCCGGCGAATAAATATGGGGATGAGTATGTTTCTCAATTCGCTTATCATTCAAAAACTTGGGAAAAGTTGGGCTTAAGGGTTTGTTACTTAGAAGATCAGTGGCGTCAAACAGATGCAAAGCATTTACATTTTTTGAAGTCAATTTGACAAAATAAGGCGGGCCCGGAAGAGATTAGAGAGCTAGAAAAGAGAATTCAGGACAATGACTCTCCTTTGGATGTAACCAAACTTTATACCCATAACGTTGACGTCGACAGGATCAACAAGATTCGGCTGGCCAAGGTCAATGAAAAAGAAAATGTTTATTACCAGAAGAGTGCCTGTTTGTCTGATTTGGCGGAAATACTTTATCGCCATTGCTTGACTGAAGAAAAACTGGTTCTTAAAAAGGAGCCTTAGTCATGTTCATTCGGAACAATTTTGAGGAGGGGTTTATCAATGGCACCATTGGCGCGGTGGTTGGCTTTGGGGCGAAAAACTATCCCATTGTTAGAACCAAACAAGGGTGTGAGATCAAAGTTATTTCCGAGACTTGGCGAATCGAAGACGAGCAAGGGGAGACACTGGCCTCTTTAGAGCAGTTGCTCCTGAAACTGGCTTGGGCGATCACTATTCACAAAAGCCAGAGGATGACCTTGGATGCGGCCGAAATGGATCTTTCCAAACGCTTTGAGCTCGGCATGGGCTACGTCGCTCTTTCTCGATCCGCTTCTTGGATGATGTTTATTTGAAGGGCTTCAATGAGACAGCTATCAGGGTTAAGGAAGAAGTAGGAGAGGTGAATCGCTTGTTTCAGCGTCTTTCAGGTTGATTTTAATTAATGAAGTGAAAGTTTTTAATATTAGGCAACAGAAACATGGCGGCATTGGCAAGATGTGTTAAAATGAGTTAACATTAATTATCATTAAAATGAACAAAAGTTCAATTTTCATAGTGATCGGCTTAGTTGTCGTTCTAGTCTTGGTTGCCTTGCTTGCTTTTCGGCCAGAGACAGAGGAAGTGGCCGAAAAGCCGGAGATCATTGTTCGCTCCTTGGCGGTCAATGGGATAACCGACCCGCAGGTCGTTTTGACCATGGCTGACAAATCAGTCATTACGGCGGTGATTGAGAATCCTGGTTTAATCGAGGCCGAGATAATGATGTCGGTTAGAATGAATGGCGAGCTGTTTGATCGTCGTCACGACTGGACCTATGTTCTTGGGCCGGGCGAGGTCAAAGAAGTGCGAGAAGTGCGTGAAGCTCATCATACCTGGTATCCGGGCGTCTTTACGGTCGAGATCGGAGACAGGGTGATTGAAGTGACCGTTCGGGAAAGTTTGGTTGAATAATTTGGGCAATTTTCCTCTAAGGTTGTAGAAGATAACATTGATGTTTCGGCTTTTGGTGTTAAAAAAGGAGCTATTTTACCGGAGGACAGCTTGGTCCAAACTGAGGCATCCGGCCCGGAGCGGCTAAGAACGACTGCCTTGTGGTGGCCAAGAGAGCTTTTGCCCAATTCATCTCAGTTCACCGGAAGAGTGAAGGTTGGAAACCGGGCGCTGAAATATTATTTACTCGTTCAAAAAGACTTCTTGACGAATTAGCATGATTGGACATCTTTGATTTAGAACAATTAGCGCTGTTTCAGTTATTTTATTCGTCGTTGTGAGTTTCGCGATGCTTTGTTGCTTGTATTTTGATCAATAACAAAGAGGGTTTAATTCATCGAGCAGCCGGCTGGACACGAAGAAAGGTTGGGAAAAGAGATATTTCTCTCCGGGAAAACTTTTTGGAAAAACATAGTCGGGTTATATTCAGAACTATGCTAAGATACTCCATAGAAGAACTTCCCGAAAATATTATTAAAAGAAATGACAAGGTCAGAGAAAATATTATTCTTTATTGTTTTCTTTTCATTTATTCTGGCGACTTTCTCTTATCGCTATATGCCCGAGAAAATGGTGACAAACTGGAGCCTCCAAGGCGAGCCAAGCGGATACATTTCTCGCTTTTGGGGAGTGGCCATTATGCCGCTGGTCGGCTTGATCCTATTTTTGATTTTTTTGGTTATTCCCAAGATCGATCCGCTCAAGACTAACCTAGAGAAATTTAGGACATATTTTGACAAATTGATCGCGAGCATATTTTTATTCCTGCTTTATCTTTATATCTTGACCCTGATCTGGAACACCGGCCGTGAGTTCAATATGGTTAGGGTGATTGTTCCGGCCTTCTTTTTGCTTTGGTATGGCCTAGCTGTCTTGTTGGAAAAATCTAAAAGGAACTGGTTTGTTGGCATCAGAACTCCCTGGACCTTGAGTAGCGATCAGGTCTGGGAAAAGACACATTCATTGGGGAGCAGACTGCTTAAGGTCTCATCTTTGATGGCCCTGATGGGGGTGTTTTTCCCGAAGGCGGCCATCTTTCTGGTGATCGTCCCGATGGCCTTGTCTTTTATTTTTCTCTCGGCCTATTCTTACTTTGTTTTTCGGCAATTAAACAAGAAAAAGCGATGATTTCAGTCAACGAGACAACAATTATTTTGGTTTTGGTCTCGTTATCTGTTTTTTTGCTTTTGCTTTATTATTGGCTCAAGCAACTCAAAAATATATTGCAAGAGAATCGAGAAAGATCCCATGAAGTGATTGAGGAAAAAATCAAAAGGGAAGAGCAGTACATTGAAAACCGAAGAGAGGATATTCGGGGCTTGATTGAGCGAATAGAGCAACAGCTTCAGTCAAATCAACAAAGGGTGGAAACAGTTGAAAGAGAAAGACAGCATATCTTTGGTCAGCTTAAGGGGGTCTTGGAACAGCAGAATCAGGCGACAGAACACCTCCGAAGCTCTACCGATCACCTCAAGAACCTTCTTTTCAATAACCAAAAGAGGGGGCGGTGGGGAGAAGAGATAGCCGAGCAATTGATCCAGTCGGTTGGATTTGTCAGAGGGGAGAATTATTTGGTTCATCCTCGGACCGAGGCCCTAACTCGCCCGGACCTGGCTTTGGTTCTACCGGACAAGACCAAAGTCAACATTGATGTCAAGTTTCCCTGGAATGCCTTATTCCGTTATCAAGAAACCAGCCATGAGGCGGAGCGAGAAAATGCCTTTCGTCAATTTACCTCTGATATCAAACAAAAGATAAAGGAAGTGACTGGCCGCTCCTATATCAATCCCAACGAGGGGACGGCCGACTTTGTTATTCTTTTTGTGCCGAATGAGATGGTTTTTAGTGTTATCTATGATCAGTTGCGAGACGTTTGGCAAGAGGCTTTGAAACAAAAAGTTATCTTGGCTGGTCCATTTAGTTTTGTGGCTATCTTGAGAACGATCTACTGGTCCCATCAGAGCTTTAAATATCAGGAAAATCTGAGGGACATTATTGGATTGATCAAAGCGTTTGAAGAAGAGTATGAAAAATTTGGCCAATCTTTCGATAAACTTGGCGAGATGATCGAAAAAAGCTCGACCCAATACCGTCAAGTGTCTGAAACGAGGCAAAGAAAACTGGGGCGAATAATTGAGAAAATAAAGGGCGAAAGGGGAGACGATGTTGTTGATGGAAAAAATAACTAGATTTTTTTTGAAATTAAGATTAAAATGACATTGGGTTTGATTTTAGAGTATGGGCCGAATAAATTTTGAAAAATATTTAGTTAAGATTGATCGAATTTCAGCTTGGATACTTTTATTTGCTTTCATCCTTTACCTGGTCAGCGGCTATGGATTAACCCGGGGGCTGATCTCCCGTTCTTTCTCCCGGTCGCTTCATCTTCAATATTTACCGCTGATTATTATCATTACTTTTACCCTGCATGTTGGTTTGGCCTTAAGAATGACTTTCATTCGGTGGCGGATCTGGAACAAAATATCTAGATTTCTTCTGATTCTGGGATGCTTGGTCTTTTTGGGATTTTTTGTTTATGTTGAATTGTTTTATGTTGGTGCTCCGAGGGGCGAGAAACCGACTCTGATTGAATCAGATCCAGCCGCCGAGATCTGGCCCGAAGAAATTAATCTAGAGACGAAAAATCCGGTGATTGGTTAGCTGGCCGAGCGGCCATTTGTTTTGCTTGAAAAATTACAGCCAAGTTAATTAATCCTTCAACAATGGCTAAACGTTACAAAGCCAAGGCTTCTAAGTCCAAGAAGAAGGCAGTCAAGAAAACCGCCAGGAAGAAAGTTGCTCCAAAGAAGAGAGCGAAGAAGGCGGTTCGAGCCAAGAAAAAGAAATAATTTGGCTCGCAATTATTGATTTCATTATCGGTTGATTTGCGTTGGTCGGGCGGGGATGATAATCTCCGTCCGACTCAATGATATGGAGAACAATTTTATTAAAAAGAATTATAAAGGCCTTTTAATTGTTTTATTGGCTTTTTCGTTTTTAGTTGGTTGGGCCTCCTGGCGGTCGGATTTAAAAGAATCAGCCCCCATTATCAGCTTTCAAGAGTGCGTTGAGTTTTATGCCGCCATTCCGACTCGTCCCCCGCAGTGTTGGACTCCGGCCGGAGAGCTTTTCATTAATTACAATTTGGGTGATTCGAGGTTGAAAATCGATCTAGATAAAAATTGGCCACTGCAAAATGGAGAGCTGGTTGTTTCGGGGGAAGTAGTTGGCTTCTGGTTTTTTGAAGCCAGTTTCGTAGCTGAAGTTTGGAATTCATTCGGGCAAAGGGTGGCTTCTGGCCTGGCGACTGCCCAAGAAGAATGGATGACGGAAGAATTGGTTCCATTCAGCATTGAAATTGATCTTCCGGAAACCTGGCTTGAAGATAGGGCAACCCTTGTTTTGATTAAAGACAATCCGAGCGGCTTACCCGAACATGACGATGTTTTAGCTGTGCCGATCAAGATATGGCGTGGTGGTTCGACGAAGCGATGAAGACTCAATGGAAGCAGTTGATTGAGTCAGTTTATGCCATTCTCTTTCCGCCTTTTTGTTTGAATTGCGGCCGAGAGGGAGAATATCTTTGCCATCAGTGCCTTATTTTTTTGATTGAAGCCGAGCCGAGTTGTTTATCCTGTGGTCGGCCTTCTTTTGGAGGCCAAAGCCATCAATCCTGTTGTTCGATGGTTCGGGGCTACGTTGCTGTTTGGGAAGAAAGCGCTCTAATCAAAAAACTCATTAAATTAATTGGATCTCGCTCGGCGGATCACGTTCTTGGTTTTTTGACGAAAAGGGCCTTAAGTGTATTATTGTCTGATGATTCCCGGTATGATTTTTGGAGCACCTGGTTTGATCAAAAAACTTTAATTTTACCGATAGTGAGTGAGGGGTCGGGCAGAAGAGAAAAATATCTTTCGGAATCACTGCTGAATCATTTGATTGTCTCAACTAACCGGCCAAATGAATCTGGTCAGTTGTTGTCTGGCGGCAAGGTGGTTTTAGTCGGACCATCTTGGCACAACGGCATTCCGAAACAAATTGAATCCATTAAGCAAAAAGGCCCAAACGAGGTTTGGCTGTTGTTGTTGGTCGGCAAATCATGTTAAGATATCAGCATGACAATTAATCTTGAAGACTTTAAAAAAATAGATCTTCGGGTGGCTAAGATACTGGCGGCTGAACCAGTGGAGGGTTCAGACAAACTGGTTAAGCTTAAAGTTGATCTGGGTTCGGAAAGGCGCCAGATTCTGGCTGGCATTGCTAGAAATTATCAAGCCGATGAATTGATCGGTCGGCAAATAGTGGTCGTGGCTAATTTGGCTCCCCGGACGGTGATGAGCCAAGAAAGCCAGGGAATGATCTTAGCGGCTGACGACGGCCAACCGGCCCTGATTGTTCCCGAAAAAGAGGTTAAGCCGGGAGCAAAAATTAATTAAAATCATCATGAAAAATTTAAAGATCGATAAAGACAAGTGTTTGGGTTGTGGAAGCTGTGAGCTTAACTGCCCGGATGTTTTTCAGATAAACATCAGCAGCGGCAAGGCGACGGTCAAAAATAATGCTGATCTGGATAAAAACCAAGAATGCCTTCAGAAGTCCATCGATGACTGTCCAACCCAAGCCATTTATTATGAAGAGTAGTCATGCCTATCTCGGTTTAGAGGAAACAGAATCAGATTATCTTATTGTTTCGCGGAAGGAACGCTGCCGTCAGATTCTGCAAGCTGGAGACCCGACCGAAGAAAACATGATTGAGCTGTATATTGCCCTCCATGTTGTTTTGGAGGTTGGTTTGAATGCTTTGTTGCGTCGTTTAACCCTTTGGCACGTCGGACCCGGTTTTGACCGGGTTGAGGTTATTAAACAGGTGGACGAGATTCATTTCAAAGACAAGGTGGCCATGTTTCTTTATCATGGTCACTTCAATTTTGAAGATGAGGCTGGTCAGGCGATCGGGCACCACCGCATTTTGAACAAGATAATGCATTTTTCAGAGATCAGAAACCAGCTTCTTCATGGGCATTCGATTAGCACTTTGACTCTTGAAGGCAAAAAACATCAATCTGCAGTCCGTCGGAAAATGAACCAAGAAACATTAGCGAAGCAATTAGCTCTCTTCCAGGACATCGTTAAAGGAATGAACTTTTTCTTGAACCATCTGGTGGTTGACCGACCTGGTTTAGATAAAAAGGAGTTGGTTGATAAATATTTAAATGTTGATTTTTTATGGCCATAAGCATGAACTGTCGCCAAGAGAAAATTTAAAGACGGTCCCTATTTCTGGGCTGATTGTGGGCGGGAAGGGTTTTGTTGCCTCTGTTTGAAATATCATTTAAAAAAGGAGAACAGCCGGCTTACTGTTTCTCAAAAGAAGGCGAAAAGAATTATGATCATTCGATTGAGCATTTTATTGATAACCATCGGAAAAGATCGAACTAAGACAATCTCTTATCCATGAAAAAGTTAAAACACCTTGGAATTATTCTGGATGGCAATCGTCGCTGGGCCAAAGAAAAAGGACGGCCTATTTTTGCCGGGTATCGAGCTGGGGCGATTACTTTGAAAAAGACAATTACTTGGTGTCGAGAACTAGGAGTTGATTATTTGACGGCTTTTGTTTTCTCATCAGAAAACTGGAACCGTCCTTCCCGGGAGGTTCAATACTTAATGGATTTGGCTAACAAGTTCTTTTCTCGAGAGTTGAATTGGGTTAATAAGGAGGGAATAGTGATAAGAGTATCGGGCGATTTGAAAAGATTCTCGGAGGACTCCCAATGTAGGATCAAGGAGGTTGAAAATAAAACCAAAGACAATCCTGGTCCGGTTTTGAACTTAGCTTTGGGTTATGGCGGCCGCGACGAGATCGTTGAGGCAGTCAAGCGAATAATTGACAAAAAGGATCTGGATCAGATCGATCAAAAAAAAATTAGTCAACATCTTTGGACGGCCGGCCTGCCCGACCCCGATTTGATTATTAGAACGGGGGGAGAGCAACGTTTGTCGGGTTTTCTTCTTTGGCAGGCGGCTTATGCCGAGCTTTATTTCCTGAAAAAATATTGGCCAGACTTTGATCGAGATGATCTAAAAGCGGCTCTTGATGACTATAGCCGGCGCCAGAGAAGATTTGGCCGATGATTATTGAAAAAAGAGAAGGGAACGACGCCTTGTCCGCCGTCCCCGACACATGACTCTCATGGTGCCCTCCTAGTTGATGCTTTTGAACAGGGCCTTCAACAGTTCTTCTTTGGAAAGCCCCATGAGATCCCGCTCGTCCGAAGGGATTTTTATCTCCCCCGCGGCCCGAAGTAGAATCTTGACAGTTGGACCGTCATCCGAATCGACGACGCAAATCAAAACGTCTCGCTCCGAAAGCCGACCCAGGATTTTCTTGCCTTCTTGGCAAGAAATCTTCATGACCGATCACCTCCTTAGAGACAACTATAAATGAATCACGATTAAAGTCAATGGTGTTTGTCGCTTTTTGATTTGAATTTGATAAAATATGGTTATGAGTAGAAAGCGGCAAAACATAATAGCGGTTTTTTGTTTGAGTATTGCTCTGATATTGGCTTGGTCGACTCTTGATCGAGCATATTGGACGTTTCGTCTTCCACCATTGGTTAAAATCAGCGATTTGGTCGAATCAATCGAGATCAAAGAGGAACCATTAATTTCTTTGCCTCTGGCCCTGGAACATCAGTCCAGTGAGTTGGGTCGATTATTAGAGTTGAACCAGATAGAAATTTTGACCAACCGTGAAAGAGAATTGGCTGGATTGTCCGCTCTGGAGCGCAATGGTTTACTAGATCAGGCGGCTCAATTAAAATTAGAGGAGATGTTTCAGCTTCAGTATTTTGATCATGATTCGCCAGACGGCCGGGGAATAGATTCTCTGGCTCAAAGGGCTGGCTATCAGTTCATTTTAATTGGCGAGAATTTAGCCAAGGGCAATTTCAGCAGTGAGCAGAATTTGGTCGAGGGGTGGATGAATAGCCCGGGACATCGTCAAAATATATTGGACCAAAGATATCGGGAGATTGGTTTAGCCGCCCGGACTGGTCTTTTTGAGGGCAAAAACACCTGGCTGGCGGTTCAAATTTTTGGTTTACCCATTTCTTTTTGTCCTTCTCCAGTGGAAGATTTAAAAATTTCCATTCAGGAAAGAAAAGTGTTTATGACGGAAATGCACCAAGAGCTGCAAGACCTTCAGTCGGCTCTGACCGATTTTTGGCCCAGAAGGGGAGAAGCCTATTATCAGCTGGCCGAGCGCTATAATGTTCTTGTTCAAGAATACAACCAAATGGTTCAAGAAACCCGGGGGTTGATCGATGAATACAATATTCAAGTTGCTAAGTTCAATCGGTGTATCAACAATCTCTGATCATTCGACTATCTTCCATTCAATCTCTTTTTCTTTGCCGACAAACTCCAGCCATTCGCCATCATCATTAATGGCATACCACTTATTCTTGCTCTTGCTCCAAACGAGGGGCATTTTTCGGTAGAAAGGCTTCTTGATTATTTCTTTGGGTTTGAGCCGATCCAGCTCAAGCCATTTCTTGGCCACTGTTTCCAGACTGTATTCTAAATTCCGGGACTGGGCCCATTCAGCCACTCGGCTGATGGCTTTTTTGGCTTTTTCCGTTGAACCAGCCAGTTCCAGTATTTCTTTGGCCGCCCTGGCATAACGACCATAGATTATTCTCCTTTTTTTGGCATTTTCTTTAATTTCATCCAATGACAAGCCGCGGGTATAGAAATAATAATTAACTATTTTTTGGATATTTGTTTCTGGTTGTTCTTTGGGGGGCATGCTGCTCACATTCTACTCTGAAATTAACTTTTTGGCCATTATGATAT
Organism: uncultured Candidatus Saccharibacteria bacterium; assembly: GCA_964623505.1. GTDB lineage: Bacteria > Patescibacteriota > Minisyncoccia > Minisyncoccales > UBA1441 > CAZUSP01. The sequence continues at coordinate 2,947 of CAZUSP010000013.1, read as the reverse complement.
AATATGCAGGAGATGATTCGGAGAATTTTCATTGCCATTGCCTTGCCCGAACAGATCAAGGAGGAGATCGCTCGTATTCAATCCGGATATAATTTGCCGGTTACTTGGGTTAAGCCGGAGAACCTTCATATCACCCTGCTTTTCTTGGGAGCGGTGCGAGCCGACCGAGTTTCTCAGATTAGCTTAATTGTTGAAAAGATTGCCGCGAGGCATAAACCTTTCAGTCTTTTTTTCGGTCGAATAGGGTATGGTCCGGACTCATCAATTCCCCCTCGGTTGGTCTGGTTAGAGGGTGAACACAGCGGTGACTTTGAGAACCTGAAAAAAGATATTGATCAAGCGCTTAAAAAGAAAAATCTCTATTATCTTTCCGGGCAAACTAGTGATATAAAAATTCATGTTACTCTGGGTCGAATAAAACAATGGGAATGGAGCAAGGTGTCTCCGGAAGAGAGAGAGTCAGTTGACCAGAACACGTCTTTTCAGCTATCGGTGAATGAAATATTGATCATGGAAAGCAAATTGAGCCCGGGCCGTCCACCGAAATATTTATTGCTCCAAAAAATAAATTTAGAAAGATGAAAGTTCATTGTGTTGGTATTGGGGGAATTGGGGTGTCGGCTTTAGCCCGTTATTATTTGGCTCAAGGGCACCGGATCAGCGGATCTGATTTAAGTGATTCTGAAATAATTGAGGACCTTGGAAAGTTGGGAGCAGTCATCTGTATTGGTCAGCATAATTCTGAAAACTTGCCGGATGATTTTGATCTGGTGATTTATAGTGCGGCTGTTCAGGGTGATAATCCGGAGCTGATTAAAGCCAGAAAAATCCAGGATAATCATCCAAAAGTGGAAATACTCACTTATGCTCAGGCTTTGGGGAAATTAACTCGCGATTATTTCACTATAGCTGTCTCGGGCACTCATGGCAAAAGCACAACCGTCTCTATGCTTTCATTGATCTTGACTGAGGCGGGAATGGACCCGACCGTTATTATCGGGACTAAATTGAAAGAGTTCGGCAATAGCAACTTTAGACTTGGTTCGGGGAAATATCTGGTTATCGAAGCCGATGAATGGCAGGGCTCTTTTTTGAATTATCATCTTCAGGCCATAGTGTTGACGAATATCGAAGAAGATCACTTGGATTATTATCGCGATCTAAATCATATTATGGAAACATATCAGGAATATGTTGGTCGTTTGCCAAAGAACGGCATCCTGGTGTTTAATCAAGATGATTATAATATTGTTCGACTTTTAAGCCAGGTCAAGGTTAGCCATAAAGTGGGGTTTTCTTTAGATCAACCCGAAGCGCAAGAAATTATTCGACGAATTAAAATTCCGGGGGATCACAATATTAGCAATGCTTTGGCGGCCTTATCGGTTGCTAGATTGATCGGTGTATCGGAGAAAAAGATCTATCAAGCCATCTCTTGTTACAACTGTTGTTGGCGAAGATTCGATGAACGACAGGCAGTAATCGGCGGGAAGAAATTCTTACTTGTTCATGATTATGCTCATCATCCAACCGAAGTGAAGGCTTTGTGGCAAGCCCTGGAAGACAAATTCAAGGATAAAAAGATCTGGTTTATTTTTCAGCCGCATCAACATCAGCGCACTTTTCATTTTTTTGACCGATTTGTTGAGGTATTCCAATTAATGAGCGGCGGCCAGAACGACTATCAAGTTATTTTGACAGACATCTATAACGTTCCTGGTCGGGAGAATGCTTCTTTAAAACGCAAGGTCAGTTCTCAAAGTTTAGTTCAGGCGGCGGCCAGAGATAATGTTCTTTACTGGTCTTTTAATCAGCTGGATTCTCAATTAACTAAATCCCTGAACCGTGGCGACATCGTGGTGGCGGCCGGGGCGGGAAACATCTACCATTGGGCCAGGCAGTTTCATCAATAACCTTGGATTTGTTTCTGATTGTGCTATCATATTCAATAGAAGTGAGAATTTTTCTCATTTCCGTTCAAAGACGCCTTGATTGTTGCACTAGGTCGAAGGGCGCCGGCAATTAATTAAATAATTGTTATGAATACTATTATCTGGGTTATTATTCTTTTGTTGGGCTTTATTGTGGGCTTCCTGTTGATCTCAAAAAAGAAAAAAGGCCGTCCAGTTGAGACGCCCAAAACATCCGAAGCCCATCAAGCTTCAGAGAGTAAGCTGCAAGAGTAACCTTTTATAATTGATTTACGTTTGTGATGATTGGGTCTAACGATAGAACTATCAACAGAAAAGACGTCATTTGATTTCTATCCAAAAAACGGGCACGAAACTGCCCGTTTTTTTGTTACGGAAAAAGATTATTTAGTTAAGCCAGATATATTCAACATGCCTGTGTTGAACGATAACGCTCTTAACAAGAGCTGGACATCATGTTGTCATGCGCAACCTTGTGGAAAGTGTGAACTGAGAGCAGTTGTTGCAAGCCGGGAAGGATGGATGTCCCCTGGGATTACTTCTCGGGGAAGGACGGGTGCGCCCTAATTCGCTGGGCGCATTCGAAGTGAAGGAACGGGCCCCCGCGTGACAACATGCTGCTGGCAAAGGGGCAAAATCTTTTTATAAATAAATACAGTTGTTGGGCTAGTTAATAGATTTGACAAAATTTTAATCTCTGATAAGATTCTCACCGTATGGAAAAGTCATTCATAATTAAGATGAGCCAAGGCGACTAAGGCTTGATAGGATGATTCGGGCTGTGAATTCGGTCGCTGATTGGAGCGACTTTTTCTTTAAAAGTTCTTGACAACTGAATATCAAACAATTGATAGTTTTAGCAACTATTAATTGCTAGTCAATTTAGAAGCATTTTTACCAAGAAGGTTACTTTAAAAGCAAATGGTGGATGCCTTGGGATATTGAGGCGATGAAGGACGTGGCGTAACTGCGATAAGCTTCGGGGAGGTGTGTAGCAACCTTTGATCCGGAGATTT
>CAZUSP010000012.1:0-16877 GCA_964623505.1 uncultured Candidatus Saccharibacteria bacterium | reverse complement strand
TCATATTTTCCCATTAATTAATATAGGTTTATCTTATCACTTAACAATATTTTTTACAAACAAAAAAACACCGAAATCAATTCGTGTCTTTTAGAGATCTTGATGAAACAACGCAGCGGGGACGACGAGACTCGAACTCGCAACCTCATGCTCGACAAGCATGCGCTCTAACCAATTGAGCTACGCCCCCATGTAGCGGTGGCAGGATTCGAACCTGCGACACATGGCTTATGATGCCACTGCTCTAACCACTGAGCTACACCGCCGGTATGTTGCGGGGGCCCGAATTGCACGGGCGTCTTCAGCTTATGGGACTGACGAGGTACTACTCCTCTACCCCGCTCGTAACATGGGCATATTATAACGAGTCAGGGAGATGAAGTCAAGAAATCAGAAGTATTTCAGCACAACCAAGGCCTCTTTGTAAACAATTAACGCTTTTTTCGCCTCTTCTTGGCTGATATTTTTTTGAGGATTATTGATAATCGACTTCCAGAGATCATGAACCTGAAAAAGTTTTTCAAAATCAAAATCCTCTTTTATGATCACTCGCCTGGTCTTATCTGAAAAATCACCCTGGCCGGCCCCGGCTGATATTAAAACCGACTCCAGCAGCTGACCAGCTTCAACCACCGCTCTTTTGTGATCAGCTGACAGATCGCTGCTCAAATACTTTTCCCGCCTGGCCCACTCCTGTCCATGTTTCTGGCTGGCCGAAAACTCCTCTTTATACTCCCGCCAATAACGATATTTCCTGCTTCTTTCTCGAAAATAGCCCAAACGACCAAAATAAAACAGGCCAAAAATAAAGTAAATCCCCAAAACAATAAAAATAATCCTAAGCCACCATAATCGTGACTGCAGGTCAGCGGAAACGAAAAATTCAAAAAAATCAGCCATTTTTCTGATCACTACTGAACCATTCAAGGTGACGGCCAATATCAAGCAAAAACTCTTCCGAGTGATCCGGGCCGATCAACTGAATGCCGATCGGACACCTCTCCTGCCGGCCAACCGGAATGGAAACAGCCGGCAGACCGGCTAGATTGGCCGAAACAGTCAAAAGATCGGAAAGATACATCTCGACCGGATCATCGATCTTTTCACCTATTGGGAAGGCAATGCTTGGGGTGGTCGGGGTTAGAATCAGATCAACCTGTGTCAAGACGTTCTTGAACTCCGCCTCTATTGCTTTCTTGGCTTTTTGGGCTCTTTGATAATAGGCATCATAATGGCCAGCCGATAAAGTATAGGTGCCAAGCATTATTCTCCTCTTCACTTCGAAACCAAATCCGCCGCTCCTGGTCTGAGCATAGATCTCGCGCCAAGAACCAGCTTTTTCAGCCCAACCATAACGCAAGCCATCATAACGAGCCAAGTTGGCGCTGACTTCAGCCGGTGCCAAAACATAATAAACAGACAGAGCATACATCAAACTGGGCAGACTGATCGGAACGATCTTGGACCCTAATCCTTTTAAGTGTTCAATGGACCGCTCCATCCAGTCAATCATGGATTGATTGATCCCCTTTTCAAAACACTGACTCGGCACCCCTATCTTGATCTCATGAACCGATCGATCAGATCGATAATTCTCCTCTCGAGAGGTTGAATCACGAAGGTCTCGCCCTTTAATGGCCCGGAAAACAGTTCGGGCATCCTCAACTGTTTTTGTTAAAGGTCCAATTTGATCTAAAGACGAAGCAAAGGCGATCAATCCATAGCGTGAAACATGACCATAGGTCGGCTTCAGCCCCACCAAGCCGCAAAAAGCCGCCGGCTGGCGAACTGATCCGCCCGTATCGCTTCCCAGGGCTCCGAGGGCCTCCCCTGAGGCGACCGCCGCCGCCGACCCACCGGAAGACCCTCCCGGAACTCGCTTCAGATCATGAGGGTTACGAGTGGTTTGAAAAGCCGAGTTCTCGGTCGAAGAACCCATCGAAAATTCATCCAAGTTTGTCTTTCCTATAAAAACTGCCTGCTGGTCCCTCAATTTCTCAATGACAGCAGCGTCATATGGGGCCCGATACTCTTTGAGCAGTTTAGAGCCGGCCGAACAGCGATGCCCCCGAATCATAATACTGTCTTTAATGGCCAAAGGAATTCCAGCCAAAACCGGCAGTTCTTTTTTTCGAGCAATAAGTTTATCAACCTGCTCGGCCTGCTTTAGGGCCTCATCCTGAAAAACACTCAAGAAAGCCAATATTTTCTTGTCTTTTTGAAAAATGTTATCAAGACAGGCTTGGGTTATCTCAACCGAAGAGAAATGACCGCTTCTCATTCCCCGAGCCGCCTCTTGAATAGTCAATTCATCGATTTCAATGGCTTTCATTTTGATTATCAAAAACGAAAGGAATCCTCAAAAACCGACCCTCTTTCCGAGGGAAAGCATTAATCAAATTACCAACATTCATAAAACTAAAGACTTCGTCGGACCGGAGATTTCTCGGCGGCCGAACAGACTCCGGTCGAATGTTGTCCAAAGCCAGCTGTCGCAACCGATCAACATAATCCAAGATCCGGGCCTCGTCCTGGCTCATTTTGTCCACCTCATCGTCGCTAAGATGAAGACAGGCCAAGTTAGCCAGTTGTTTTATATCTTGTCGGCTAATCACTGTTCGGCTCTTTGAACATTAAGAATTCTCGCTTCCCACTTGATGGTTCTGGCCAAAACACTGCGAGCATAAGAAGAACCAATATCAACCCCATAATAACGACTGGCCGCATTCAAATGGCCTCGGGTAGTGCCGTCGCTCCCTTCATCTCTCAAATAAAGAGCGGCCGCTAAAAAAGCATGTTGGGGCCGCCAGGGATCGGCCAGGGCAACGCCCAGCAGACTCTGAACTCTCTGACGATAAGTCAACCAGGTAGAAGGAATGAACTGAGCCGGCCCCATCGCCCCGCCCCAGCCCCAAGCAGCCCCGTTGTGATAGGCCGGGATCCAGCAAGAAACAGGTGTTTGCCGCCAATCCAGACCAAGTTGTTCGGTAATTGCCATGAAATCACGGGTATTGGGGTTCTTTTCCCAAGAACGGGCTGATGGACTCATCACTCTCTGGGCCAGACTGCCGGTCCGGATAAAGACGCCGGCTCCGGTGTTTATATCACGAAGGTGGCAACCGCCAACATTGCGCCCCAGGGCTGACTCTTGTTCAATGATGGCCAGTAAAAAAGCTGGGCTAATGCCAGTCAACTGGGCTACATCCAAAGCTAACTTGACCGCCTCGTATTCGGTGATCTCCTGCGAAGGATCGATCATTCGGAATAACCGACCCTTCAGCTCGCTCACCACCGCCTGCGCCTGCCGCCTGGTTTCAGCCAACTGCTGCTGATACAAATCTTCCTGCCCTTTAGTCCGAGTTAAAACAACATCCTTTTCTTTTTGTGTTGATTGCAGATTATTTTTTTGAACCGACTGCACATATATCTCTGTTTCAATGCTCTTCTTCTCCCACTCCATCTTCTGCTTTTGAGCCATTAAATAACTTTCCAAATCAATGGCACTTTGCAATAACTCTTCGGTTCGGGCATTCAGATTGTTCATCACCGCCAGATCGCCAAAGATATTGGACAAAGGTTGTCCGCTCAAGATGATCTCTATCGGAGACCGACGACTCTGTTCGTAAGCTAACTGCAAAACGTTGGCCAGGGCTTCTCGATTATTGTTTATCTGGTATTGGGCGGCTTCAATTGAAGACTGGGTGTTGCGAACCTGAATCTCTAAGTCTTTGACCGCCAGATTGCTTCGGCGAATGTCTGCTTCTAATCGGCCGATCCGATTTCGAAGCACGGCTAATTCCCCCTGCAGGGTCTGGCGACGGTCCCGAGTTTCATTCAGGATCTTCTCTCCTTCGGCTTCTTTCTGCCGATAATAATCCTCATAATAGGTTAAGCACCTCCGGACTAAAGCCTCGTACTCTGATCGACTCACTTGTCCTTGTTGAGTATTCAGATTATCTTCACGACAAACAACAGCCATATCCTGGCCAAAAACCCTCCCGCCATAGCCAGCAACCATCACCGACAACAGGAATAAAAGAATGAACTTGAAGCGATTGGGCATTTTCCCTTAAATTACTCCTGATCTTTTGCTTCTTCCTGATTTTCTGGCAACTCTTCTTCTTCAACTTTGACTGGCTCAACTGATTCATCAACTGGTTTTTCCAGCTCTTTTTCCACCGCTTCCGCTGGAACAGCCAAGGCAACAATTGATTCCGGATCAGCTAAAATCTCTGTCGCCGAACCAAACGACAGGTCTTTTATCAAGACACGATCGTGGAGCTGTTTCAACCGCCCCAGGTCAACCTTGATCTCGCGCGGCAGCTGGGCAGCCAGACCCCTAACCTTGATCTCTTTAAGTTCTTTAATAACCGTTCCGCCAAAATCCCTGACCGCTGGCGCCTCGCCCTCAAAAATAATCGGAATCCAGGTCTTGATCTTCTTTTTAGCCGAAGGATGATAAAAGTCAACATGAATGAACTCGTGGTTCAGGGGGTCGCGCTGAACTGTTTTAATCAGACTCTCATATCTTTTTTCTTGTTCTCCCTCTTTAACCACCAAAGCAATTAGAGTGTTTTCTCCAGCTTCTTGATAGATCTTTTTGAAATCCTTCAAATTCACTTTAACGGAATCTGTCGGCATTTCAAAGCCATAAACCACCCCTGGCAGCCAACTATTTCGACGCAAACCAGGGACCTTTTCTGAAAGTTCTCTTTTTTCGGCAATTAAAGTTAACATAATACTTCTCTAATTCTAACTGAAAAGCTCTCAATTTTCAAGTTTAATGGCTCCGGTCGGACAGTTTTCGGCCACTGTTCGTAATCCTGGCCTGCTATCAAAGCGCCCCTCCTCCTCGTCCCGACCGGCGTGGTCAACTCTTTTAAGACGGGCTTTCCCGTCTGATCCCCAGCCCCAAATATCGGGGCAAACCGATATGCACAGTCCGCAGCTGATACATTTTTTAAAATGATACTTTATCTTCATTTTGATGTTTTTTTAAAAAACCATTTTCGGCCAGTAAAAGAATCATGGAAATAGCCGCTCCAGGAGCAACCGAGATCACATCCAGATGATGCTGGGCTAAAAAAAGGGCCATCTCTGGAAAACTAACCGGACCTTCTCCGCAAAGACTGATCGGTTTTCGAACTGCCTGGGCCCACTCGATCAACTCCTTAATGGTTTGTTTAACGGCTAAATGGCGCTCATCGCCCACTTTTTGCACCAAAGGATTGTCTCGATCCAGGCCCAAGACAAGCTGGGTGAGGTCATTCGAACCAATGCTCATGCCATCAAAAAGATCAAGAAAATGATCAGCCAGAATGACATTGCTGGGCAGTTCGGCCATAACATAGACCGCCAGACGATTAACTCCCCTTTTCAGTCCGAACTCGGCCATCAAAGAAAGAACCTTTTGGCCTTCTTCCGGGGTTCGGCAAAAAGGAACCATGACCAAGGCATTGGTTAACCCCCAGTCGTCCCTGACTCTCTTAATGGCCTGGCACTCCATCTCAAAGACCGACCGAAAATCCGGATGGCCGTAGCGAGCCGCTCCCCGCCAACCGATCATTGGATTGGCTTCAACTGGTTCAAACAAATCCCCGCCGATCAACTCACGATACTCGCTAGATTTAAGATCGGAAAAGCGAATGACTACCGGACGAGGCCAAAAAGCGGCAGTGATTACTCCCAAGGCCTGACTTAATTTATCAACAAAATACTCTTTTTTATCCTGATATCCTCGAGTTAGCTCTCTGATCTGCTCTTTGGTTTTCCCCGGTTCAAGCTGATCGAACAAACAAAGGGCTCGGGGATGCACCTTAATTTGATCCATAATCACAAACTCTTCTCGAACCAGACCCACTCCGCTAACCGGAAGAGCCGAAAGATGAAAAACCCCCTCCGGCCGACCAATATTCAGAGCTATTTTTGGTTGAACTGCCGGAAGATTGTCAATGTTGTGTTCTTGAAAACTAAAGGGTATTCGCCCCTCATAAACAAGGCCCTCGCCGCCCTGGCTGTTGTCAACGGTAATTATCTGCCCCGATTTCAAGGCCCTGGTTGCCCATCCGGTATTGATCACGGCCGGAACTCCATACTCCCGACTAATAACGGCCGCATGGCCGGTCCGGGACCCCTGATCGGTCACAATAGCCGCTACCCGCCCGATCACGCTTACCCACTCAAAGGTAGTCATCGCCGTCACCAGAATGTCTCCTTTTTTAACCTCGGTCAGGTCACTGGGGCCATGAACTAGTCGGACCGGACCAGAGGCGATCTCTCGGCCAACCGCCACTCCCTTCAAGATCGGCCGCTGATCTGTTTTCAGCCGGTAGGTTCGATGGAAACGAACTGGTTGACCGCGATGGACGCTTTCCGGCGAAGCCTGAACTATGAACAGCTGACCGGTTTTGCCATCCTTGGCCCACTCTATTTCTTGAGGGCTGGGATGGTTATTCACCTCTGAATAGTGGTCTTCAATGGCCGCACACCACTGGGCCAAAACAATGATATCTTGATCGCTCAAAGAATATCTTTGCCGGTCGGTTAAATCGACATCAACCAGCTTAACTCCCTTTCTCCCATATATGCCTTTGATCTTTTTTTGCCCCAGCTTTCTCTGGATAATGGCTCGATGACCCCGAGCCAAAGAAGGTTTAAAAACACAAAACTCGTCTGGGTCGGTCCGGCCATCAACAATAATCTCCCCTAAACCATAACTAGAACTTATCATCACCACCCGATTGAATCCACTTTCCGGATCAAGCGTAAAGGCCACTCCGGAACAAGCCAGGTCGGCGCGAACCATCTTTTGAACGCCAACCGCCAAAGCAGTGTCAAACAATGAAAGCTGCTTTTCGGCCCGATAGATTATGGCGTGGTCGTTGAAAAGAGAAGCAAAGCAGTTCTTTATTGCCCCAGCAAGTTCTTTTTCGCCCCTCACCCCCAAGAATGTTTCTTGCTGGCCGGGAAAAGAAGTAACCGCTATTTGAGTCGAAGCAACCGAAGCCCGGACGGCCACATCAACTCTGTCTTCCTGGAACTCTTGGCTTAGCGCGCGATAGGCCAAAACGATCTCTTTCTCTATGTCCTTGGGCCAAGCCGATTGACGAATCATTTTTCTGGCCCGCCCGGCTCTCTTCTTGACCTGCTTTAGATCGTTTAAATCAATGCTCGACAATAACTCTTCTATTTTGTTTTTAATACCGGCTTTTTCTAAAAAATCAGCGTAGGCTTTTGCCGTCACCACAAAAGCATTCGGCACCCTGATTCCTTTGCCCGACAAACTGTTATACATCTCGCCCAGGGCAGCATTCTTGCCGCCAACCATCCTGATCTCGGACTGTCCTATTTCTTTCAGCCAAAGAATATGTCTTTCGCTTTTAAGCATATTTATTTAAAGCCCAAACCGCTTTCAAAGCCCGGGATGGATCGGAATAATTAGGAACCTTTTTTGACTCCAGCCATTTAATGGCCGGCCAGCTGAATTTTCCCGGCAGACAAACCGAGACTATGGCTTTCCGGGGATATCTGTTTTTGGCTGCAATGATCGCCTCCATGTTTGATCTGATGTCGGTCATGATTTGCTTGGTTTGGATGACAACCAGCATATTAATATCCTCTTGCCCCAATAAAGACTCTATGGCCAGGCGATAGCGATCGGTCTCGGCATCGCCAATAATATCGAGCGGATTGGCCAGATTGACCGTCGCCGGCATCTTTGACGATCGCCCTATAATCTCTTTGGTTTTAGCCGTAATCCCGGGCAAGATCAAACCAACTCTGTCCGCGGCATCAGCCGCTAAAACACCCATCCCGCCTCCATTGGTGACAATGCCGACGCCTCCCCTGGCAACCGGCTGCCAGGCCAACGCCTTGGCTAAATCAAACAACTCCTCTAAGGTGTCGGCTGAAATTACCCCGCTTTGCCGAAAAGCGGCCCGATAGGCCTGATCTGATCCGGCCAAGCTGGCGGTGTGAGAAGCCGCCGCTTTCTGTCCCGATCTGGTCCGGCCAGCTTTTAAAACAATAATCGGTTTACGCTGAACAATCTCTTTGGCGGCTTCCATGAACTCCCGCCCTCGGTCAATTCCTTCCAAATAAACAGCAATTACTTTGGTTTGCTGGTCTTGACCAGCCGAATAAAGCAAATCAACCAAAGAAAGATCAGCCCCATTGCCATAAGAGATTAAACTGCTGAAGCCATAATCTTCCAATTCTGAGCGGTCAATGACCGAGTTCATCAAAGCCCCCGACTGAGAAATGAAACATATCTCGCCTGGACGGGGCGTCAAGGGGGCAAAAGAAGCATTCAACTGGATTGAGGGGCGAATCAAGCCCAAGCAGTTTGGTCCCAACAAAGGAATGCCCGCCTTTCGAACCAGAGCCAGTATCTGGTCTTGCCTCTCCCGACCTTCTGGTCCCATTTCCGCAAAACCAGCTGAAATAATTATAATCGAGCCAACCTTTTTCTGACAACACTCTTGGACAACTGATCCAACAATCTGACTCGGCACGGCAATAACCGCCAAATCCAGATCATTCTTTATTTTTAAAACCGAATCCAGGGTGGCTTCTCCTTTTATCTCTTTGGTGTTGGGATTGACCCAATATAAACGACGTTGCCGGCGCCCCGACCAAAGATTCTCAACTAATCCCGCCCCCACCGAACCCGGTCTCTCCGTCGCCCCGATCAGGGCAACTGATTTTGGATTCATGAAAGACGAAACATCACGATTCATACTTGTGTATCCAAACTTTAACATCAATTGCTTCAACCAGATCTTCTTGAGCCATCACTGGATTTAGATCTATCTCTTCTATCTCTGGATTTTCAGACATTAAATAGCTTAATCTGACCAACATCCAGACTAGCTTGCTCTGGTCAACTTTGGGTCGACCGCGAAAACCAGTCAACAATTTGTAGGCCCTGATCGACTGGATCATTTTCCGCGCCTCAGATTCATCGATGGGGGCAATGGCGAAGCTGACATCTTCAATTAACTCCACTAATATGCCGCCCAGGCCGAACATTACCAAGGGGCCAAATTGACTGTCTCTTTTGGCTCCCAAACTTAATTCTATCCCCGAGCGCATCGGCTGAACGATCACTCCGGCTGTTCCATCGCGGCTGACGCTGTTCCAAGCCAGATCGAAATCAGGCCTATTGGCAATGTTTAAAATAACTCCGCCAACTTCGGTTCGATGCCATATCTCCGGAGCATCAACTTTGATCGCTACCGGCTTGTGCTGTTCGGCAAAAGACCAGGCCAGCTTCCGGTCAGTAAAAAACCCGGCCGGCGTCATCTTGATCTTGTAGCGATCCAATAACTGGGTTGCTTCAACAAAGGAGATTTTTTCCATGCTTAATCAGAAAGCATCTTAATTATCTGCCTCAAAGTCAAATTTCTCTTTCGGATCCGGATCCGGCGACTCCTCAATCAAGGGGTCAGTCGCTGATTCCAGACAGAAGTCCGGACGGCTTCTTTCTTTAAAAGCCCGGCAAAAGATCTCTTGATAATCTTGAGCCGTCCAAAAAGAAAGATGTTCACCTTGATCATATATCAAACCATTGATGACCAGGGTTAATCCATCCCGAGCAATAACTGATTCGGTCTGAAACTCCCCGAAAGAATTAACATACCGGGCTGGGTTTCGCACCGGCCTCTTGGTTTCAACCAACTTGACCTGCTCCGCCAAAAGAGCAACTGATTCATCGTTAAAGCAAATTTCCAGCTGGTCCAGATCAACTCCGATCTGCCTGGCTGGCTCCATCCAGTCAGCTTCCGTCGACTGTTCCCCGTTCACCAGCAGTTCATTGATCAGCTTTGAAAAATCCCAGAGTTTATCCGGCTGATATTTGGCCAAGCAAAGTTCTCGAATCGACTGCTCTACTCCGGCCGCGCCGCCCGGCGAACAAAATCTTTGTTCTTCACCCCAGCAAAGACTGCCACCTTGGTCGGGATAGACAATATAACGCAAATTTACCTGAAAACTATCTCCGAAAAGATATTGGGCTTCGCTAAAATTATTAATGGCCTGATGGGTCGAAAGGGTAGCCGGGGCCACAAACAGATCTATTGTCGGTCGATCCGACTGGATCAAGGCAACTTCCCCTGGGGGAAACATGTCGATCGCCTCGGTAAAGAGCAGCTTTCCATCTTTGGTGGCATAAGAAAGAAAATGACGCCCGCCTATCTCCAGCTTCAACCGATATAGATTATAATGATCCTCCAAGGAGAGCATTTTGACCTCCACGCCCTCTCCCAGACTGTTCTGCAAGAAAGACATTACGTGCGCGGCGGCTCGAGAAGGAGACAGATAATTTCGCTGCCAAACAATGGCCGGCCTCATAATCTGCAAAAAGAAGCCGATGATGAAACCCAAAATAATCAGAAAAACCAGAATGGCTATTTTTAAACTTCGATCATTTAATTGATTCATGTTAAATAAAAAGATAATTACTTCATCATTTTAGCAATTTTATCTAAAACCTCTACCTGTTCAATGATGCCGAGCCGACCCTTTTGAGCAAAAGACTCGCCGAAACGATCAACTTGATCCGGTTCGATGCCCGACCCCCAAACCAGGATCGGGATCAGGTCGCGGCTGTGTTCGCCCAACTCACAAGGAGTGGCGTGATCACCGGTAATAATCAGTGTCAGATCGCTTCTTTTCAAAATAGGCTCCAGATGACGATCAATTTCTGTCAGAAAATCGGCTTTGGCCAGACAATTGCGATCATGTCCCAGATTATCTGCTGCTTTGATGTGGCAAAAAACAAAATCTTTCTCTGGGATTATCTCTAATGAAGCCTCTATCTGACCGGCCAGATTGGTGTCGGTGTCTACACTAACTCCCGAAACATACATAATCTCCATCCCCAAGAACTTGGCTATGCCTTGGTAAAGATGTCCCCCGGCCACGGCCGCTCCGGACCAGCCCCACCGCTCCTGGAAAGAGGGTGCTGGCTTGATCCGGCCGGCTCCCCGAATAAGAATATAATTGGCTGGCAGCAGACCATCTTTCTCCCGGTCTTTGTTGACTGGGTTGTTTTTAAGCAGAATGGCCACCTCTTCCAGATAACGATTGACGGCTCGAGCCGTAAAAAAAGATTCTTCGCTCTGATCTAGGGGCGTCACTAAGGGAGGACGAACGCCCAGTTGACGACGATAACCATCGCTTATTTGATCTGATAAACCCACCCCTCTCATGACCACCACCAAGCGATGTTGATTCCCGGGATAAATTCGGAAATTAATACCATCAATATTCAGTTCTTTGATGTCGGCCAATAATTCCCGACAAGCTGGAATGCGGCCAGCTCGACGGTTAATCAAACTTCCGGATTTATCCAAAGTGGCCCAGTTGCCTCGCCAGGCCACCTCTCCTTCATCGAGATCAACCCCCAGACCCAAGGCCTCAAAGACCCCCCGCCCTATTTTATACTCATCAACGTTATATCCAAACAAAGAGAAGTGGGTGTCCTCCGAGGTCGGATAAAGGCCTCGTTGATAAGGACGGACCAAACCACACGCCCCTTCTCTGGCCAGGCGGTCCATGAGAGGAGTTGGGGCGGCTTCCAGACAGGTCCGGTTGCCCATGGCGACACTGGGTGTGTCGGCCAACCCATCTAAAACAATTAATAATATCTTAGGCATTTTTCATCTCTGTTTGAATGGCCAAGAGTCGATTGTATTTGGCAACCCTTTCTCCCCGAGCCGGCGCTCCGGACTTAAAATAGTCAGCCCCCAGACCCACAGCTAGATCAGCAATGAAGTCATCGTTAGTGTCTCCGGAACGGTGGGCAACCATCAGGCGCCAACCAAATGAACTAGCCAGGGCAGCTGCCTTCAAGGACTCTGTCACCGTCCCAATCTGATTGGGTTTGACCACCAGACCATTGGCCGATTCATTTTTTTTCGCTTCTTGTATCCGCTCAATATTGGTAACCGTCAAATCGTCTCCGATAATATCAATCCGCCCCTGGGTCTTTCGAACCAAAGAGCTCCAGCCCAGCCAATCATTCTCGATTAATGGATCTTCAAGAAAGATTATCGGATACCGACCAATCAGCTCTTGATAATAATCAATCATCTGATCAGTACCCTTGGCTGAATCAGCCAAACGGTAGTGTCCTTGGTTGAAAAAAGAATTAGCGGCGCAGTCTAGGCCAATTTTGATCTTTGGCCCCGGAGAACGCTGGCGATCAGCCGTTAAGATAAGGTCCAGAGCCGAATCAGCAATAACCAAAGCGGGCGCAAATCCGCCCTCGTCTCCAATATTGGCAGAACCTGAACCGATCTGTTCGATAATCACTCTTTTCAGTTCACCATAAAACTCGACGCCAGCTCTAATATTCTCGCTGATGTCATCGCTCTGGGGCACGATCATGAATTCTTGAAAATCCAACCAGTTGCCGGCATGCAACCCCCCATTGATAACATTGAAACAGGGCTTGGGCAAGGAGGGAGAGGCCTCTTCATTCAGAGACCGATAGATATTATTCAGGTGCGCCCAAAGAAATTTCTCTTGCCCGGCTGCTCCAGCCCGGCAAACAGCCAAAGAGACCGGCAAAACAGCATTGGCCCCCAGACGAGATTTGTTGATATGGCCGTCCAGATCAATAAGATCATCATCTATTCTGGCTTGGCTAAGAACATCGTAACCCCTCATGGCCGGGGCAATGATCTCATTGATGTGGGCAATGGCTCGCTTAACCCCCATTCCCCGAAACTCAATTCCGCGGTCTCGCAACTCCCAAGCCTCGTGTTCTCCCCGAGAAGCCCCCGATGGCGCCGAAGCCAGGTAAACCCGGTCATCCAGATCCGTAGTCAGCCCCACTTCAACCGTCGGCTCCCCCCGGGAATTGATTATCATTCGGGCCTTAATTGATTTAATCCGTATTTTTTTCATTTTTGTCGGAAATTAAGGCTCGATTGGCCGCAAGCCAGTTTTGTTTGTTATCCAAAGCAAACCAATCGCCTTTCAAATGATAACCATAAACCGTCTTGCCTTCGTTGACCATCATTGCGATAACAGATAGCATATTTAGTTCTTCTGGCCCCCTTGATTTTTTGATCTCACTGATAACATCTATGACGGCCGGGGTGAGAATGCTGCGACCAGCAAAACACAGTTTTGATTGGTCTGCTCCGCCCATCTCCACTTCCTTGAGTTTGTATATCCTCTCGGCAATTTTTTCGGTTTTAAAAGACGGTCCCTCTGATTCAGATGTTATCAGTCCCAGAACTGGACGATCGGTTGTGTTCATTACCCGGCTAAGTTGCATCAGGCTACCTTCTGAACCAAACAATAAGGCCTTATTTTGAATAATCGCCACCGGCTCGTCGATGATCCGATTTTTCATTTTTAACAAAGCCGCTCCGATTGTTCCGTTCTCAGCCATGAAAGAAAAATCAATTGAACCGTACTGACTGGCAAAACCGCCCTCGTCATCATCGGATTTTTCCATTAAAGCAGTCGGCTGGAAATAATCCGCGATGTTTTTCTTGTCGGCCGGACCAACAAATATGATTTGCTCTGCACCAGCTTTGATGGCCTCGTCAACCAGATACTCGATCAAAGGCTGTCCGCCTAAAAGCCAAAACTCCGCTGGAACAACCCGCCCGATTGAAAGAATGCGGTCTTCGGACTTATCTAAAATAATAATTGCTTTTTTGATGCTCATCAAGATTTTCGCCTCAAAAAGGCGGGAATTTCCCATATCTTCTCTTGCGATGTCTTTTGAAATTCACTTTTTTTCTTAATCTCCTTAACGTCAATCGCATTGAGTCTTTTGACTTTTTTGGACGGCTCAGCCTTGCTCTTGTCGGGCTGTTTCTTTTTCACTATTTTTCTTTTTTTAATCTTCTTTTTTTCTTTCTCGGGAACCGGGACCTGAATATTCTTTTTTCCCGGTTTAGAGCAGATAGAAAGCAAAACCACTTTGATCTGATCCCGGAAGCTAACTTTTCGATCAACCCCGAATATGATCTGAGCCGAGGGATTTGGCTTCTTAATCTCTTGACTGATGGTTTCCACCTCTATCATCTTGAGGTCACTGCCGCCGCAAACATGGAGTAGGATTTTTTCGGCTGGAGCCGGCTCGTCATAATAGAAATCATAACGACCTATCCTTTCCAGAGCCTGCTCTAGCCTTTTCTCTCCCCGGGTAATCACCGTGTTAAGAAAAACGGCTTGATCGTGCCCCCGTAAAACAGTTCTAAGATCAGAAAAATCAATGTTGATAAGGCTGGGTTGGCGAATAATGTCAACCAAAGCATTCAGATTGTAAACCAGACTCTGATTGATCAAAGAAAGAGCTGCGCTAAAAGAAGCATTCTGGCCGCTGACTGTAAATATCTTCTCGTTGGCTAGGATCAACTGGGCGTCTAGATAGGCTGAAGATTCGCTTAAAGATCTCTGGGCCAAACGTTGTCTTTTCTGGCCCTCAAAAGAAAAAGGCATGGTAAAAACACCGATCCCCAAGCCCCCGCTCTCTCGAGCCGCTTGAGCAAAGATCGGCAAGGCGCCAGACCCAACGCCTCCGCCCAAGCAAGTCACTAAAACAAATAAGTCAACTCCCTGGAACAACTCCTTTATCTCTTCTTTGGCCGATCGAGCCACCTGCTGTCCTAAACCGGAGTTCATCCCCGTACCCAATCCGCAGGTGGTTTCGCTGCCAAAAGAAAAGAGGGCCAAATGGTCGTTCTTAACCCTTTCCAGGTTAACCAGGTCGGTATCGGCCGCCACAAAACTGACCCCGGAAAGTCTTTGGCTCATGTCTGCCACGATTGAACACCCTCCTCCGCCCAGGCCAATTATCTTGATTTTAACCCCCCGGGCCTTTTGAATTTGCGTGATTTTCTTTTTGGCCATAAACCTCTGAATTCAAGGCAATTTTAACACAAAGTACCACATAATCAAAACTATATCCGACCAATTAAAAAACGCCATCGACCGTATTGATCGCGGTTAAATTCACAATGGAACTGACTGGAAACTAAAGCCTCGATCTTTTTCTTTTGGCTAGGATTAAACTCCATTACAAAGAAGCCGCCCGGATTAAGATGGCTCCTGACTGTTCTCAAAAACTTTTTGATCAAGGCCAATCCCTGATCACCGGCTAGTAAGGCCTTGAGTGGTTCATATTCTTTGACCGATCTCGGCAGGCCGGAAAGACAACCCGGATCAATGTATGGCGGATTGGCCAAAATCAGATCATAACTGCCCTCAACCCGGTCAAAAACATCAGAACGAATCAGAAATATTCTCGATGGGTCAATCTTGTTCCGAGCAATATTTATTCTGACTTGGTCAAGGCATTTTTGGTCGATATCAACAAAATCAACCCGAACTTCAGACCACTGGCCCAAGAGCGATAAGCCGACACATCCCGAACCGGCAAACATATCGAGACACGTTTTCGGTTCTTTTTTACATCTCAAGATAACCTCACCCACCCAGTACTCGGTTTCGGCTCTCGGAATTAAGGGTCTCAAGCTTAAATCAATTTTGACTTTCAAAAAAGGAACAAATCCGATCAAGTAAGCCAAGGGCATGCCTTGTTTTAACTTTTTTAGATCATCAAACACCTCGGCTGGCCATTCTTGAGAATCATTCTCAGTGTTGACCAGCCCATACTTCTCAACCAACAACCAGTTCACCTCTCTTAAATCCATTGGCGACAATATAAATTTCCCGACTGTTGCGACGCACCGCCCTGGGACGAACTTGTTTTTGCCGGCGAAAGCAATCTTTGATCTTTCTCCAGATTTGACCGTGCTCGCCTCCTTCTAATATTTTTACAACTAAAAAACCACCGTTTTTTAAAAAAACCCCGGCTAGCTCAAGTGCTTTTTCGGCCAATAGGGCCGACCTGGCCGCATCCAGACCCTTCACTCCAGAGGTGGATGGAGCCAGGTCTGAAACGATTCCGTCAAAACAATCACCCGTTTTATGACCAGACATTAACTCTTTTAAATATTCCTGATTGATGTCAAAAACATTTTGTTTGAAAAAAACAAAATTATCAGCACTGATCTTAACCTCCTGCAGGTCAATTCCCAAAACCAAACCCTTTGGTCCAATCCGCTGGCTAATATAAAGAGACCATGATCCCGGGGCACACCCCAGATCAAGAATTGATTGGTTCGCCTTAAAAAGACGAAATCTCTGGTCTAGCTCTTTCAGTTTGTAGACTGAACGAGCTGGATAACCCTCATCCTTAGCTTTTTTAAAAAAAGAATCCTGCGGCTGATACATAGATAAATATTAGCACAACAAAAGAGAAAGAGCGGGCCACCATCGGCAGCCCGCCCACGCGCTTTCGGTCACCAGAGAGGCCTCGGCCAGCCCTCTGGGATAGTCCCCTCCTTCCGGAGGGTTGAAATCACCTGCCCGTATGAAGCCGGAACAAACGTCGCCCCGGCCGCCTCCGCAATTTTCTTAATCATCCCCTTTGATTCTCCTTCGTCGGAAAAAAGGAGAACCTCGCTTTGTCGAGAGGGAGCCCCCATGAAGTCACTCGACCTCATTTGGACTCCGCTCCTTGTTCCCTCTGGAATGACGCGGAGTGCTACTTCCTGACCATCTCTCCGATAGGCCCGCCCTAGACAAAGTAACTTCATAACCAACCTCCCTTTTTGCTAGGCTTCTTAATTAGTTATGCAAACACCTCCTTTTTTCGAAGCCCGCATCTGTACTATATAATAATATAAAATCTTGTCAAGTAAAAAACCCCGTAAAAACGGGACCTTGGGTTAAAAAATCAGAAAATCAGCTTCTCAACTCGCTCTCCCCAGACACCCTCTTGAATCATCCGGCCATTGAAAAGATCGACAATGGTCAACTCTTTACCGGCAAGCGGGCAGAGTCCT
>CAZUSP010000011.1:0-18656 GCA_964623505.1 uncultured Candidatus Saccharibacteria bacterium | reverse complement strand
GTCGGCCAGCATGGTGCCGCTGGCCAGCAGGGCCGGGGCGGACGAGCCCAGATCTCTTGTGAACGACGACGTTCGATCTCTATCTCGCTTGAAGGATGAAACTTCAACAAAGAGGCGGCTGAATAAACCGGCACCCCGGCTTGATGAGCCGACAGAGCCAGCCCGTAACTGCCGATCTTATTAACCACCGAACCGTCGGATAAGAGAGCATCGGCTCCGATCAAGAACAAATCCATCTGATAATCATCACCCGAAGCCGAAGAAATAAAGAAGCTGCCGGCCGAATCAGCCACCATGGTCACCGGGATACCGGCCCTCACCAGCCTTTTGGCCGTGATGCGCCCCTGAAAAAGAGGCCTCGTCTCGGTATTAAAAACCTCAAAATCCAAACCGGAGCTCTTGCCTTCAATCAGAATGTCAACCACCGTTGAAGAGTGGCAGTGAACAAATATCTTTTGGCAACCAATCAATAACGGCTGGCCAAAAGCAACCAAGTCGCTTCGGCCCCGGCTGATCAGCTGTAAAAAATCAACCACCGCCCTCTCCAGGGCATTCCTGGCCTGAGCAACATTACTGCTTTCCCTGAAGTTATCAGACCAGAGAACGTTTCGAACAGCGTTATCGGCCAAAGCCTCGGTCGGCCGGGCTGAACGCAGTTTCTCGGCGGCTCGAACAATCTTGGCCAGCCACTCTTCTTTGGTCTTGGCTGGAACAGCCAAGCCGTAATTTTTCAACTCTATCAGGGTCGCCTCGGCCACCGCCGTTGCTCCCTGAATTTCGATGTTTTTTATCTTCCGATAAGTTTTTTCTAAACTGGCCCGAAACATTAAAAACGGATTAATCCTGCTGAACTTCAGCCGCAAAAGCCCCGCCAATCAATAAAATCATTCCCAGCGCCATTCCCCCGGCAAAGAACCAGACAACCCAAACGGGATAAAGACCTCTGTCTCCCAGGGATAAAATGGCAAGAGGAACGCCGAACATAACCAAGAAAAAAGCACCCAGCGAAGCCATCTGTTTTCTGGCTCCGATTATGCCTGTATACTTAAAGTCCATTTTTTCTCCAGACATTTTTATTTTTGAAATTAATTTTACGATCCAGCACGAGTGTAGCACACCCCTGACGGCGCTTCAAGTTATCGCCGAAAACAACAGATGTTTTTAAAGTCGCAGTAGCGGCAATGAAAGCCGGGTTTAGCCGGAAAATCACTTTTTTGAATCTCGGCCATGGTCTCTCTCATCTTTTGTTCGGCCCGAGAAAGATCTTTTTCCTGACCAACAAAAGACATCTTCCGGCCGTTGGCCAGATAATAAAGAGTCAAAACCGCCGGCCTGATCTTCATTATTCTTTCGGCCGCCAGCTGATAGAGCAGTAGCTGTTCCTTTTCCCTGAAGCCAAGCCGGTCGGGCGCGGAGCCGATCTTGTAATCAATTAGCTCCAAGCCCAGCTCTGTTTGATCAACCCGATCAATTTTGCCTCGAAAAGGGCGCCCCAGAAAAAGACCCTGAAAATCTTTTTCCAGCCAGGGCTTGCCCCGATGGAAATATATTTGGGCATTATTCTTTTTGTTTTCCCGATAAAAGAGCTTCAAGATATTTATCCCCTCGGCCCGGAACTCGGTTCTCTGCCAATCATCTTGATACCAGTCGTCAATCCACTTTTCTCGATATATTTTCTTCATCTCTGACCAGCTGGCCTGCCCGCCAGACCGGTGCCATCTTTCAAGAAAAGCCGCCAAGGTTTGATGAATCGTCCGGCCAAGACTGCGCCGCGCCCCTCCCCTGGCCCGAACCTTTAAGATGTGGTTCAACTTGTACTGCCAAGGACAATTTCTAAAGCTGACTAATTGAGTGTAAGAAAAATGATCCGGTCGTTTGTCCTTTTCCTTGGCACGGACAGGACGAACAACTGCTTTGGCCGCTTCCTTTTCTTCGGTTTTATCAACCAGTCCCAGCTCTGACAAAAAGCGGGACGGCTTTCTTGGTCTTTGGCCGCCATGATCTTTCGACCAGGTAAAGCAGATAGATCGCCGGGCCCGGGTCATCGCCACAAAAAAGAGTCTTCTTTCTTCGGCTAAATGATGAGCCCCGGTCTCATTCTGATCCAGCCCGGGAATGCTCTCTGGCTGGGACCGGCTGGGGAAACCCGGATCAGTCAGATCAACCAAAAACACATGATCAAACTCAAGCCCCTTAGCCGTATGAACGGTCATCACTTGAACCGCCTCGCCTGGATTTAAAAAGAACGTCTCCCCGCCAAACAAACGCTCCCACTCGATCTGCTCCAGAAAGCCGTCGAGACCTAAATTTGGATAATTATGCTGGAAATGATTCAATTTTTCCAGCAACCAGTTTAAGGCCCCGGTCTGAAACTGATTCGGGTCGTTTTTCAGCCAGTGTTTCAAGTATCCGGAATGTTCTAGAAAATCAAATGTCTGCCGGCTTAAGTCATCACTTCCCCCTTTAAGCCAGCCAATCATCTCATCAAGAATCTTTCTCCGGGTTAAAGACAATTTTTTTAATTGAATAACGTTAAAAATGGAGCGGCCCTGGCGGCGGGCCAGACCGATAATGGCTATCCGATCACTGTCCTTTAATGGCCAGTGAGGAAAGTTAAGATAACGATAAAAAGCCGCCTGGTCTTCCGGATCGCGCCGAAGAGTTAAATAGGCCAAAACATCCAGGACTATCCCCTGACGATAGATCTCCCCGGCAGAAAAGACCTGAACCGGCAGATCGGCGCGCCGCAAGGCCTCTTCGAAAATGCGAACCGATTCGTTGGTTCGGCTTAAAATGGCAATCTCATTCGGCCGTACTCCCCGGCCCACCAATCTGGCGATCTCGCCGGCCACTCCCCCGGCCTCGGATTTTATGTCGGGAAACAGCCAGGTCTTTATCCGACCCTTTTGACGGCCAACCGCCTCGAGTTCGTCCTTTTTTTCTTTCCGGCCAAACTGGTTGTTGGCCTGAATGAAAAGATAGCTCAGATCAAGCAGATTCTGAAAAGATCGGTAGTTTTTCCTTAAAACAACCCTGACCGCCCGAGGATAGTCCTTTTCAAAGCAGTCAACGTTTCCATAATAAGCCCCTCGCCATTGATAAATGGTTTGATCGGCGCTGGCGCAGACAACCAGGTTTTTGTGCCTGGCCGTCAGATATTTAACTATCTGATACTGTATCTTGTTGGTGTCTTGAAACTCATCAACCAAAACATATTTTATCTTTTTCTGATAGGACCGGCCCAGATGAGTACGACTATCAAAAAGTTTTTTCAGGTAATAAAGAAGATCACCAAAATCTAAAATCCCTTTTTCCAAAAGAAGTTGCTGGTAAATTTGAAATGCCTGAAACAGCTCTCTCTGTCTGATCTTTTCTTCGGTGTTATCGACTTTTTGGCCACAGTTTTTCAAATAATCTTCCGGGCCGATCCCCTCATCTTTGCATCGATTAAAGTGTTTGATCAGATTGATGAGCAAATAATTTTTGTCGCCTTTTGGCCGATAATATTGAAAATCAAAGCGACGCCAGTTTTGAGTCAAAATTATTCTCAAGTCTTGTTCAGTAGCCACTTTGAATGGAACCGGCAGGCCAATGTCCAAACCATGAAGACTCAAAACTTCTTGCGCAAAACCATGAAAAGTGTGGACCGGCAGATCCAAGTATTCTTCCGGGAAAAGCGCCGCCACTCTTTCGGCCATCTCCTGGGCTGCTTTCCGGGTAAAAGTCAGGGCCAAAATCTCATCCGGCCGAGCCCGGCCGTCCTTAATCAGCCTGGCCAGATAATGGGTCAGGGTTGTTGTTTTTCCCGTGCCCGGACCAGCTAAAACCAAGAGCGGTCCTTGGTCATGCCGAACAACCCTCTTTTGCTCTTGATTCAAACCCTTGATGAGGTTAGACATAACAAAATATCATAACTTAATCTTTCCTCAAATAAAATTGACTGATAGGCAGTATTTAGATATAATAAAATCATCATCCTGTCAAAAGGGAGGGGGGTGTGTTCAGAGAAAGAAGTCCGCCAGCTGCTACTGTTTTAATTCGGGCGCCGAAACGATCTTTTCTTCCAGTTTCAAAAAGGAGATGAGATGGCCGTAAGAGGTAAAGGAAGGGGCCGACGGCGACGGCGACCCGGGAGAGCGGGAACCGGTAGCAATGGGACTCCGAAGCGGAGTCCCGAAAACAAACCGCCGGCGCGTAAACTGCGCCCGATGCACACCAGAGGGTAGTCCAGAGAGGGGGCCCCGCGCGGGCTCCCTCTTTTTCTTTACCAACTGGTTTCAAATCCGATCTCCGGCCCACTTGACCCACCGGCCTCAACCTTTCCAAATCTTTCTTCGTAAAGACGCAGATTCTCCTGCAAGGCAGTGATCATCTGCTTAAAATGGCCGGGAGAGGTGATCACTCTGGCGGTGATTATGCCCTGGGGCGGGGTCCAGTGCGCAAAATCAAGAACAAAAGAATCTTGTTGATGCGAGACCCTCATCATGTTGGCATAAACCCCTTTCAGCTGTTCGTCGTTTATCTTGACCTTTATCTCTTGCGGTTGTTGATTCATTTTATTGGTTATTTAATTATGCCAGACCAAAAAGCTCGCGAGCCTCTTTTCTCATCTGCTCGACGAGCCCCTGGCTCAAGCCCAGTTTTTTGGCATCAGCTTGCAGAACATCGCGGGCCAACATCAGTCGCCGCTGGCAAAATATTTCAATTAGGCGGGATGAGCGGAAAGAAGGCAGAATGGTGATCGGATAAATCCCCTCCTCGTCGATCATTCTTTCAATGCCCAGGCGATGAGGATGCTTCCAGCCCCAGAGATTCTTGCCAATGCAGTTAAAATATTTGATTGCCTCCTGGGTGAATTCAGTATTGGTCACCAGAATGGACTTTATTTTCCGGCCTTGTTTCACCTTTTTTTGAATAAAAGATCCCTGCTCGAGATCATCAAACCGGGCAGCATAAAGCAAAGCCGTCGGCAGATCAACCTTGACCCCTCTCTTGTTGTGATACTTGCACTCGCCCAGATAAAGAAAATCAGCATTCCAAGCCAGAACATCAACTTCGTGCTCCACGCAACGCCCCCGGATCCGGCCCCCGACTTTAACTTGAAAGCCCTGCTGCTCAAAGATCCGACCAACATAATTCTCAAAAGGAAACCCGGTCGGACCGAGCCGCCTCATCGCTTCGGGCAAACTAAATCTCATGGCTAGACCGGCATCGGTTTTCTTCAGAAACCGCTCCACTTTTCTTCTTATCTGGGCGGTATCGATTTGACCGCCGGCTTCGGCTTTAATATTGTCAGCGATCTCAACGGCCACCTCCCGGGCCGCCCCCACTCGCCGGGCTGAATCATAAATGCTTTGCCAGGAAAAAACCTCCTTTTCGCCGCTTGATTTAACAACAATTGTTTTTTTCATAAAGCAAGATAACTAATAAAGGCCCCGCCGAAACAAAGCAAGGCGAACAGCAAAGCCCAAAAGGCAAAACTGATTTCTTGGCTCAACTTCAATAAGATCTTCAAGCTGATCAGACCGACGAAAAAGCTGGATAATAAAGCCGGCCAGCTTTGCCAGATTAAGACCGGCTCTTTCAGAATCAGATAAGAGCTTGAAGCCAGCACCACCGGAACCGACATCAAATAAGATGTCTTGAGTATCTGGGCCGGATGAAGATTGCCCAAAGAAAGTCCGAAAATGGTCGCACCCGAACGAGAAAAACCCGGAATGACTGAGAGCCCCTGTAAAAAACCAGCAACGTAGGCCAGTCGGTTGAAGGACCAGCCCCGACCTTGGCGGTTTCGCTGCAGCCAGGAGGTGGCTAATAGCCCCAAACCAGTCATCACTAAAAGCATCGGCCCAACTGTTGCTTCCCGGACTAAATAGTAGAGAGGAAAGCCAATAACTAAAGAAATAACCGTCGCAATGATCAAAAATTTTAATAGTCGGGGATTGCCCAAACGAATCAGCTGGCGCCACTCTTGGCGGAAATAAAACAAAACCGCCAAGGTTGTGCCTAAATGCAAAAAAAGAGCGGCGTCAATCTCGCTGACCCCCAATGGCACAAACCTTCCCAGAACAGCCACCACCCCTTGGCTGGAAATAGGCAGCCACTCGGTAATGCCTTGAACCGCACCCAGTAGAAGATAAGACCACATAGCGCGGCCATTATAGCCCAAATAACCAGCTCCGTCTAATCGGCTATGTATTTTTTAATCAAACTTATAAGCTCGCTTGGCGTGGTCTCTGGTTTGACCAGATAATCGTCGGCCCCAAGCTGCATTATTTCCTGACGATCGGAATCCTGGCCCAGGTTGGTTAAGACCACGACGGGAATTTTTTTAGTCTGGTCATCCTTTTTAAGTTTTTCCAGCAGCTCAAAACCATTACCTTGGGGCAGGATCAAGTCTAAAATGATTAGATTTGGCTTCTTGTTCCGGGCCAAAAGCATTCCGCTCTTTGAATCTTCAGCCTCTAAAATCAAGTAGCCGTCCTCGGTCAATCTGTCTCGATACATAACTCTCAATGTTTCGTCGTCTTCAATAATCAGAATTGTCTTTTTCTCTTTAACCATGTTTCAATAAAGATTAATTTCCCGAATTAATTCTTCTAATGTAGTCTGTCCCATCAAAACTTTTCCCAAGCCGTCTTTTATCAATTCAACCATTCCAGCTTTTAGGGCATAGTGGCGAATTGCCCGGGATGAGGCCCGAGAGGTCATCATAGAGCGCATTTCTTCATCAACTTCCAGTAATTCGAATATGCCCACGCGCCCAACATAACCACTCCCCTGACAGGCCCGACAGCCCCTTCCTTGATAAATCCTAATTTTCTTCAAATCGGTCAATCCTGTTATTTCCCGAATCATTTGCGCCATTAAACGATCGCTCTTGATCAGAGCCATTTCTTTTTTGGTAGGATAATGACTTTCTCGACAAACGTGACAGATCCGACGGAGCAACCTTTGTGAAATAACCAGATTCGCCGACGAAGCCAACAAGAACGGCTCAACTCCCATTTCCATAAACCTGGGGAAGACCGTAGCGGCGTCATTGGCATGCATGCTTGAAAGAACAAGATGCCCGGCCATGGACGAGTTAACGGCAATGTTGGCTGTTTCCTGATCCCTAATCTCGCCCACCACTATAATATCAGGGTCTTGACGAACCAGTGACCGCAGGCCAGAGGCAAAAGTAATTCCTTTGATCGGATCTACCTGAACCTGCTGAATGCCATCCACACTATATTCGATCGGATCTTCGATGGTGGTGATGTTGACGTCCGGATTGTTCAAGACCTGAAGCATGGCATAAATAGTTGTTGTTTTTCCCGCCCCTGACGGTCCAACACACAGAATCATGCCATGCGATTTCTTCAAATTTCGATGAACAACAGATAATGATCGGCGGTTCAATCCGGTATTAGTTAAAGTCCGGCATTGATTCCTTTCCGTTAGAAATCTCATGACTATATTTTCGCCACAAATAACCGGAATAGTTGAAACACGAACATTTACACGCTCATCATACTCAGAATGAAAATCAAAACGGCCATCTTGAAAGGATTTTTGTTCATCAATCCGCAACTGAGCCAAAACTTTTATCCGATTAACAATCCGATTATGTATCTTGAAAGGATAACTGCCTATCGAATAAATAATGCCATCAATCCTAAACCTAACTAAGACGCTGTTCTTGTTTGGGTTCAGGTGGACATCCGAAGCCATGGCATGGTAGGCCCTTTGAATGATGAAATCAACCATTTCGCTCGCGTTCTCTTCTCGGCTTTCAGTCGCCTTGGTAAATTTCTGCAAAACTTCACCGATCTCTTCTCTCAGCGGTCCGCTGCCTTTATCAATACAAGAATTAATGCTATGGGGAGTGGCATAATAAATTTCTGTTTGACCGTTGAATTTTTTCTCAAATTTCCTGATAAAATCATAATTTTCAAGCATGTGAGTGGCTAGCCTGAACCGACCATCAAGGGAGCGGCCAAAAACCACCACTTGGTTGCTCTTCGCCACCGCCGGCGAAACCATCTGAGCTAACTCTCTTGGAATAGAAATGTGGCTTAAATCAACAAAAGCAAAGCCAACTGCTCGAGCAATATTCTGGCCTAACAATTTATCGGGCATCAGCCCGCTATCAACGATGGCTTCCTCAACGGTCTTGCCTGCTTTTTCAGCTTGTTCGTGAGCAAAATCAAAATCTCTCAGACTAAGGCAGCCGCTCTGAACTAATATTTCTCTAAGCCTTTGAGGTAAAAGAGGCATAAGGATCTCTTTTTATTATAGCAAATTAAATTTATAAAAAAATGTCCTCCGAAGGAAAATCCGAAGACAATCCATCAGAGGACATGGTCAGTATAGCCGACTCTGTTTTTTTGTCAAGTCCGGTCGTCCATGATCATGGTAACCGGGCCCTGATTGGTTGAAATAACCCTCATCACTTCTCGAAACTGGCCGCTGGCCGTTCTCCGTCCGCTGTATTCAGCCGTCTCTTGAATAAAGAGATCATAAAGCGATTTGGCCCGTTCGGGATCGGCCGCCCGGCTAAAGCTGGGACGCCGCCCCCTGGTATCAGCGCAAAGAGTAAACTGGGAAACGATCATGATCTCGCCCTTTACATCCTTAACGCTGAGATTCATCTTCTGACCAGGATCGGCAAATATTCTCAAATCAACGACTCTTCTGGCTAAATGCCGGGCCCGCTTTGGCTGATCATCTTTTTCAATCCCCAAAAAGACTAACAGTCCTCTCCCGATCTGACTGACTGTCCGTCCATCGATCTCAACCCGAGCCCGATCCACTCTTTGGACGACCGCCTTCATCTTTGATCAAGCGCCCCTCTTATCCTTTCCAGCTGGGGCCGGATTTCTTGCCTGACCCTTTCCTGGATCCGGCGTACTCCCGGGCGGTTTGAAACCGATGCCTGGTCCAGATTGAGAGCCTCCCCGGTCATCTGTCGCAGTCTCTCGGTCGACCTAATCGCCTGGTCTAAACCTTTTCTGGCTTCTTCTGGAGCCCGATCATACACCTGCTCCAGCGCTTCCATCGCTTTTTGCGATGTTTGGTGGAGCCGTTCTTCGGTCAGATCGACCGACCTGGCTTCCAGTTCTTGAATAACGCTCTCCCCCAAAGAAGAGTACTTTTCGTACTCATTCACCAAAACATCAACTATTCTCTGGCGAGCCGCCAGGCATTCCTCTTTTTCTTCGGCCGGACAGTCCAACTCCGCCATCTCTTGGATTCTCTGTTTCAATAAAGCCACCCTTCTTAAAGCTGCCTCGGCGAAATTATCCTGCACCTCAGCCCATCTATTTTCTTGGCGGTATCTCTTCATCTCGGCCACCTGAACCTCAATCGCCTTAATCCGGGCCGACCAGATTTTTTCTCTTAATTCGATCATCTCGGCGGCCCGATCCTCAAGACGGTCCATCTGTTCGACGGCGCCAACTGACCACTCCACCGTCTCTGGACCTGGGTCGCCTTTCAGTTCCTTGAAGGCCTCAAGATGGGCCCGCCAGTCCCCGATGATCAAGCCGCCTTCCTTTTTCTCCTGAATCTGCTCTTCCAGATTATCCATCTTTTGCTCCATTATTTGTTGGTGCTTCTTCCGGGCCAGAGAAGGACTGATTTGGTTCAGAGCAGTAATCACCCTGACCTGCCCCCGCTGGGCCGCCAGGCGCGCTCTGGCCAAGGCGCTTCTGGATTGTTCCGATGACTGTTCGGCAATCTGGTCTAATATTTGCAGATGGCGGCTGGCTGTTTTCACCACCCGGTCAGTCAATTCTTCTTGAATTTCATCTTTCCGGCTGGCCAACTCAACCATCTTTTCCTGCTGACGTTGATACCGCTCGGCCGCTAAGTTCAATCCAATCAGTCCATCTTTTTCCGCCAAAGCCTTGATCTCGGCTAATCTCATGGCCGCCAGTTCTTGGGCCCTTTTCATCCGGGTCTCAAAACCAAAAGAAAAGATGCTCCGAATATTCTCCCCCAGCATCTTCAGGGGGTATAAAATACTGCCCGGTAAAACTCGAGGAGTGGGCAAACTCTCTTGGGCAGGCTCTTCGGCCAGGACCGAAAAGCCAATTAAAAAAAGAAACGAAAAACAAAGGAAAAAAGCCAATATCTTTTTCATCTTAAAAAAGATTAATTAATCAATTCTACCTCTTTTGTTAAAAAAAACAAAAGTGGCCCTCTCCCCCGAAAGGGCCACCCTATCCACTTCAGCTCCGGTTCAAACCCCAACCGAAGCTGATAATCCGAAAAGCGACACTGCCCCCTAAAATGACCGAAACCAGCGCCCGCCACGCTGGTCCGATCGACCAATGGACGTCTAACATAATCATGATGCCGGCTGTTATGATTAAACCAAACGATATCCGTCCGGCCAAGTTTGGCCAACGAGCCAGATGGTGAATCTTTAGAAGATGAGCGATGCTGAAGATCACTACCATCAGCTCGGTCATCAGCACCATCATGACCACCCCCAGAGACAGATGCCGCCAGATCAAGTAAAGCCCTGGCAGTAAAAAGATCTTATCAACAATATGGTCAGCCAGATATCCAAACCGGCTCTCGACTCTCCACCTTCGAGCCAGGAAGCCGTCCAGCAGGTCGGTCGCCGCTCCCAGACCGAAGACCGCCACGGCCAGATCGTATCTCTCCATCAGCACCAGCCAAGCCGTTAAAGCCGCCAGAGGCAGCCGGGAGAGCGTCAACAAATTCGGAACCTGTTTTTTAATATTCAAGAGCTCCTCCTTTCCCCCAGGATGTCTATATTCTAACCCAAATTTAATTAATTGCCAAAAAAAATGTCCTCCGGGAAAACTATCCGAAGACAGATTCTCGAAGGACATTGTTACTATAACCCCTCTTGTTTTTTTGTCAAACTTACTTGCTATTGACAAATAACATGCTTATGTTATAATCCATTTATCTTCGCTAGACCGAGGAGGGAAAATGACGATTGCGAAGACCAACGGAGCCGTCGTGGTCTGCTTCCCAGAGGGAACAGACTACGACGATGTTCTCGACCCGGTAATCTCAGATTGCCAGGCCGAGCGGGCAGCGGACAGATACGCTCGCCGCCGAGGGTAATGGGTGGGAGGGGAACTGGTTCGATGATCAGGCTCGAGCCAATGTCTTCCCCTCCTTTTTGCTTTCAAGACATCGGGTTATTCCTGATCGGCATCTCAATGAAAAAGCTGGCTCCCTTCCCCCGCCCCGGGCTTTCGGCCCATAACCGGCCCTTATGTTGAGACACAAACTTATGAGCTATATATAGTCCGAGCCCGCTGCCAGCCGGATGAAACTTCTTCCCGGCCCAGCCCCGGAAAAAGCTCCGAAAAAGATCGTTTATGTCCTTCTGGTCCAGACCGGATCCGGTATCTTCCACCGAAATTAAAAACCGATTCGGGTTTTTGATCTTGGCCCGAATAGTTATCCGGCCTTTTTCAGTATATTTAAATGCATTATCCAAAATATTAAGAACTGCCTGCCTGATCTTATCCGGGTCAATCTCAACTTTCTTCAAATCGCCATCGATCTCGGTTTTAAATCCCAGCCCCTTTTTCCGGGCCAGAGCTTTGAATTCTTTGACTATCCCCGGCAGGAATCTTTTGACCGAGACCTCTTGATAGGACAAAGACACCTGCCCTGATTCAATCTGGGAGACATTGAGCAGATCATTGGACAGTTTTAAGAGGCGAAGCGAGGCCTGATAAACCTCTTCGGCCGCCTCTTTGGCCTTTGGGGCCAGCGCCCCGAAATCTCCACTGATCAGCATCGAAAGATAGCCCCGCATCGCCCCCAGGGGAGTCCTAAGTTGATGAGAGGCAATGGACATAAACTCGGTCTTGGCCCGATCAAGAACCCGGAGTTCGTCGTAGGCCCGCTTGAGTTCTTCGGTTCTTTGATTGACTCGGCTTTCCAGCTCCTCATTCAGCTGACGCAAAGCCTCTTTGGCCTGTTTCTCGGCAAAGCTGGTCCGAATGATCTTCTCGGTGCTCCGACTAAAAAAATAGCCGTAAACAATGATCAAAATGAAGACCGAAACAACCACTAAACGAGAAACCTCCCCGGTCGTCAGCCAAGAGAGGCCAAAAAGAAAGAACACCAAAAGAACGCTGACCACCAGGTGTTGAAAAAATAAACACGCTCGAAATTTTATCTCGCAGTAGCGGCATCGCTCCACCGGCGCATAGCCAAGGACGCGGGTCAGCCAGCAGTGAGGATTAATATAATTGAACCCGCCAATTCCATTTTTAACCTTGTTTTTTGCCATTTTTGAACATTCGTTTAAATAAAGCATAAAGCAGTGAGGCCGTGCAGATGCCCCCCAGTCCGGCCAAAAACATAAACATTGAGGTCATCAGCACCAGTCCCCAGGCTAGTCCCGACCAGTCAGTAAAATAAAGCAAAAAGAAGCCGATCAGTAAAAAACTGCCGCCCATGCCGCAGGCAAAAGATATCTCCCCTGAATCTTTGAGCACCGGCTTTATGTCTTTTCTGAACCGCCGGTTGAATCTGGAATGAAGCTGGTAAAACAGATTGTATTTCTCGATAAACACTCCAATCAGCATGAAAATACTGGTCGCCAGCACCAACCAGAAGCTATGAAGCAAAAAGGCGGTCAAGGTC
Organism: uncultured Candidatus Saccharibacteria bacterium; assembly: GCA_964623505.1. Lineage (GTDB taxonomy): Bacteria > Patescibacteriota > Minisyncoccia > Minisyncoccales > UBA1441 > CAZUSP01. The sequence goes on along the minus strand of CAZUSP010000011.1, from coordinate 6,023 downwards.
ATTAATCCATAGACCGTCCGGGAAAAACGAAGCGACTGATCATAAATAAGACAACTGGTCATTTTTAAAAATTAATCAATGGAAACATGGCTGGCGGCCGCCTCCTTTATCCGAGAAAATATCTTCTCCAGGTTGCTCGGATCGGTCGGCATAAATTTATCGCTTAACCCAATCTGATCAATAAAGTTCAGATCGGCCGAGACGATATCGGCCGGCCGCTGCCCGGAACAAACCCGAACCAGCAAACTGATCACTCCGCGAACCACCAGCGAATCACTGTCGATAGAATAAAACATCTGGCCATCTCGAAACTCAGCCCGAAGCCAGGCCTTGACCTGACAGCCCCGGACCAGGTTGTCGGCCGTTTTATGCTCCGGCTCCATATCGGGCAGAGCCCGCCCTAACTTGATCAACCGCCCGTACTTGTCGGCCCAGTCCATCTCTTTGGGAATCTCCCTGACTATTTCAGCCTGTATTTTATCAATGCTCATCATCTAAACATATCGCCGATTCTTTGCAAAGTCTCGACCAGTTTGTCTATCTCCTCATAAGTGTTGTAAACGGCCAATGAAGCCCGAACGCTGCCCGCCACTCCGTAGTAGTCCCAGATCGGCTGAGTGCAGTGGTGTCCGGTCCTGACGGCAATGCCGGCTCTGTCTAAAAGCATGCCCAGGTCATAAGGAGAGATGTCTTTATAAGTAAAAGAAAAGTTGGGCACTTTTTCTTTGGCTGATCCATATATCTTCAGCCCCTCAACCTGGGATAACTTCTTTGAGCCGTATTCAAGCAGATCCTTTTCACGTTCTCGAATCCGATCCAGGCCCAGGCTGACCAGGTAATCAACAGCCGCCCCCAGTCCGACAAAACCAATATAATTAGGCGTTCCCGCCTCAAACTTAAAAGGAGGCTCGCTATAGGTCGTCTCCTGAAGCGTAACCTTTTCGATCATATCGCCGCCGCTTTGATAAGGAGGCATCTCCTTCAGCCATTTCTCCCGGGCGTATAGCACCCCTGTTCCGGTTGGACCATACATTTTGTGTCCCGAAAAAGCGTAGAAATCACAACCCAGGTCTTGAACATCAACCGGAAGATGAGCCACGGCTTGGGCCCCATCCACTAAGACCGGAACATCCCGGTCATGAGCCATTGAGATTATCTCCCTGATCGGGTTGACCGTCCCCAAAGAGTTGGAAACATGAACCACAGCCGCCAGTTTGGTCCGAGATCCGATCATTTCCTGATACTTATCCATCATCAGTTCGCCTCTTTCATCAAAGGGAACTGCCTTTAAAACAGCCCCCCGGCGGCGGCACATTATCTGCCAGGGCACTAAATTGCTGTGATGCTCCATGGTTGAGACGATTATCTCGTCTCCGGGCCGGACATAGGCCTCGCCAAAACAAAAAGCCGCCAAGTTAATAGCCGCGGTCGCTCCGCTAGTAAAGACGATCTCCCTCTCGGAACAGGCATTTAGATAATTCTTTATTTTCAGCCGGGCCGCCTCATAGGCCTCGGTCATCCGGCCGCTTAAACAGTGAACCCCTCGATGAACATTGCTGTTGCACTGACGATAGAGAGCATCAATCAACTCCATGACCTGTTTGGGTTTTTGGGTCGTGGCCGCATTATCAAAATAGATCAAGGGGCGTCCGTAGACTTCTTGATCTAAGATCGGAAAGTCCGCTCTTATCTTTAAAATGTCGATCTGGCTGCTCTGGTCCATCTCTATAAATAAGATCAGAAAAACAACTGTCTCTATTTTATCAGACGAAATATTAAAATCAATATCTCTGATTAAAAAAATGTCCTCCCGGGAAAGTATCCGAAGATAAAATCCAAGGAGAACGTTGTCATTATAGATGAGCATATTATTTTGTCAAGCCCTAACCGGAACGATTCCAAGATAGCAATTTTTTTTAAGAAAAAATTCCGAAAAACAAAACCGTCTCTCCAGGAGGTGTTTCTAAGCGCTTCTATTTGTTCTCTAAAAACCAGATAAAGCATTGGGCAAAGTTCCGGAAAGAAACTGGCGCCTTCAGAAGATACCGATAAATCGATTGATCGCAAACCCATGGCAACCAGCACCAACACAACAAAAAGAAGTAATCTAAAGATCACCCCCGGCAGCAACCCCTCAATCTTTCTATATTCTCCCGATCCGGGCCCCGATTATCCAGACCGGGCACCTCCAGGATCCAGGGACAGTTGGCCAAAACCGAATCGGCTAAGGTCTTGAATCCATCCAGGCCAATAAATCCATCACCGATATTGGCGTGCCGATCGCGTCTTGAATTAAAGTCGGTGGCCGAATCGTTGACATGAAGAAGCTGAATATTATCCAGGCCCAGCTTGTCCTCCCAGTCCTCTAAATAGCGGCCAATGCGGTCAGCATTAAAATGGAACACGCCCGCCTGAAAGGCGTGAGCCGTATCAAGGCAGACTTTGACTCGATTTGACTTAACGGCCCGGCAAATAAAACCAATCTCGGCCGGGCTGACGCCGATCTTGTTTTTTCCCCCGGCCGAGTTTTCGATTATCAAAAATGGTCCGGAAGCACCTTTCAGCGCCTCGGTCATTCCCTGGGCTGTTCGGTTCAGAGCCGGTTGTTTCAATCCGGTTGAAGATCCAAGATGAAAAACCAGCCCCTGGGCTTTTATCTTCTCGGCAATGGCCAGGTGTTCTTTCAGAGCTTGAATTGATTTTTGCCGAATATGCTCATCAGCCGCCGCCAGATTAATCAAGTAAGGAGCATGCAGAAAAACAGGGTCTACCAGCCGTCGGGACTGCTTTTCTAAATAAGCTGAAACGTCTTGAGCCGAAGGCATCCGCACCGACCACTGCCGCGGCGAGGAACCAAATATCTGCATGGTGTTTATGTCCAGTTCTTCCGCCCGGATCAATCCATTAACCAGCCCTCCGGCCGTCGAAACATGGGCGCCGACTTGAGTCATCAATAAAGAGTTTTAATTGAACCGACTACTTCTTGGGATCGGGATAAAGAGAGGACTTTTGAATGATTATCTTGTAGATGTTCTCAATAAAGTCTCCCCCGGCATAACCAATGATCAGGGCTAAAGCCCAGCCAAAGTTTTCCTGATAAGCAAAGCCGAGATTTTGAACGGCCGCCACCACCGCCAAGCCGATCAGGCCGGACAAACACATCATGCCGATAAAATATTTTGGCCGGAAAGGAGCGTTTTTATAGGAGAACTGGTGCTTGATGAAACCAACTGCTCCCCGAATAGCCCCGCCCAGGAAGCCAGCCATAAAAACAACAAACATGTTTTGGATTAGTTAATTTTACTCCTGAGCCGATCTATCTGGGGCTGATAAAGATCGCGATGGACTGGATTTTGCTCCACAAAAAGCTGCCAGAGATCGGCGGCTTCTGAATAATGCCTGTTCTCCTCCAGAAAATGAGCATAGCCGGTAAAAGCCACCTCGTCGTTGACGGCCTCGACCGCCTGGCTGTAAAGAAACCTCAATCGTTTAAAATCAGCCCGAAAGTGTTCTTTCTCCAAACGAATTAGTTTTTGCCAGGAGTGGTAATCCCCGGGATCGAGCTCGATCGCTTTCAGCAAATAGTTCCGGGCGGCCTTATATCGGCAGGCCTGCCATTCATTTTCAACCAATAATCCATAGATGAACGGCTCCTGCTTTTCCTCTAAAGCCAAATAAAGATAGTCCCTGGCTTCCTGGTCCCGCCCGAGACGGTAATGAGCCAGCCCTAAAGCCAGATAAATATCGTAAACCGTCAACCGGCATTCAGACCCCCCGCCATCAGAAACAAAAAAACAAGCATCGCTTGCTCGATCCGGTTGATCTGAAATGTCGTCCAGCGATTTAATCAAAACCGCAATCTGATCCTCCAGCATGATCCTGTCGGCTGGATTTACCTGAACTGTTGGGCACTCGGCCGTCTCCAGCTTGGCCAGGATGATCTTCATCCAAGAGTCAAAAAGGGCGATGAAGCCCAAAAAAAGCAAAAGAATGAGAATCGAGCAAAGAACCAGAACTTTTTCATTCAACCAGAACTTAGACATATATTTCAGTATAATTTAAAATGATAAAAAAACAAATCAAAGCTCCCGAATTGTTTTTTGATTGAAAACAAAATGTCCTCCGGGAAAACTATCCGAAGATAGATTCTCGAAGGACATTGTCATTATAGCCCCCCTTGTTTTTTTGTCAAGCCTTTGTACGTGAAGGGTACATTGGTAACACTTTGTGGTATTTTTGGTGAAATTCAAAAGGGGTAAGGTAACCAAGACAAGGATGAGGCCTTGCAAAATCATTATGGATTAGCCATTCAGTAAGCCTTTGATTAGCTAAAGAGATATCAGGAATAAAACCATCACAGAAAAAAGGTAATTTTTGGGGTTGGCCCGAAATTTGATTGTTTATGCTTGTTAACAAGATCATGGTATTCTTAACGAGTATCATCTTAGGCGACCCTTTTGCATAACTTTTATGGCGCCAACTTTATTTTAATAAATTTTCGAATTCTTTTCTACCAATGCCTGCTTCTTTTAAAATACTCATAACTGTTCCTTTAGGTAAATCTTTTACATGATAAGGGACAACTGCTCTTTTCTTGGTTTTAGAATTATAGAAAATAAAATGGCTTCCAGTTGAATGATCTAACTCGAAGCCAAGATTTTTTAAAATTTTAATCAATTTTCTAGGAGTCAGCGAGGGTAGTTTAGGCATAAACAGGAACTTTTTTTATTTCTACCGAAGTAAAAAAATTCTCCTCGTCAGTAGGAACTGTTTCTCTGTGCTTTTTTAAACTAGCAATATATCCTTTAATTGCATCAATGGCCATTCTCCTGGCTTCGTTAAGATTTTTCCCATAAGTAACACACCCGGGTAAGCTGGGTACAATTACGGTAAAACCACCTTCTGGCTCAGGTCGAAAAATGATATTGTAACGAAGTGTTTTTCTCATGTTTTTACTTTAACAAATTTTTAAACCAGCGTCAAATCTAATTTACTCCAAAAACCGAAAAGTAGAAAGCATTTGATTGAAGATATTAATATACGGTGTTTGAGTACATTCGGGCTCTTCGGCAATGTAAGGTTTTAGACAAAATAAAACAATATACTCGGCTGCTTCTCCGGTCGGAATAAATGCACAATACTTACCGATTTGGCATATAAGATAAGTTTTGGATACTACATTGCCACTAATAATTTCCTCCACGAATTTAGGTTCCTGATCTGGCCGGCAACGCATCCACCCTTTTTGTGGAAAATAGTCTTTCCTTCCACAAACCATTTTTCTGGAATTTTTATCTCAAATCCAAACTCTTCATTTCTATAAGTCTTCCAATCTGCGGTTTCATTTTTTGGCGCCTCCACTTTTGGCGCCTCCACTTCTTCTTTTGGCTTGTCTAAATACTGCCAGGCCAAAACTCCTCCGGCCAGGAGAGCCACGGCGACAACCACAATCCAAATTTTAGAAAAAGCTTGATTATTCATAATAATTAACACATTTTCCAATTTTGATTTTTTGCGAAGAAGATAATTTTCTTCGCCACGCCTGCAGCGCGGCGAAACGGGGGACGATATTCCGCGCGAGAAGCGCGCAGAAACGAATTCAGGAATTCTTCTCAAAATAAGTTCGAGCTAATTTCAGAATATCCCGCCAGACGAGGTCTATCAACCTTTCCGCCTCGCGTGTCAAAAGGATTTAGAAATGTCGCCTTTTTAAGGAAATAGAAAGGTCATCTTTCGGAGAAATAAATGGTGTTCTCCGGGGATGGTCTGCGGGCGGTTTACCGGGTTTTCTGGACGGATTCCGGGAAGCAGTAATAATCCCGGGTTGGTTGGTCAGTTTCTGGGGTTTAGCCGGTAGAATCTGATAGTTAAAAAAAAACCGGCTGGCGCCAAAAAGGCCTTTATCGGAAGGGCTTCGAATTGACTGTCTTTAGGTCAAACCCATATGATTCATCAGACAAAAAAATAGCGCAAACAACTCAAAAATCTTTTTGACCCCATTTTTTATTCAACCGGTTATTATC
>CAZUSP010000010.1:0-19539 GCA_964623505.1 uncultured Candidatus Saccharibacteria bacterium | reverse complement strand
AAAGTAAATACTACATTGATAACCTTTCTGAAAATATAAAGCGGGGACACCGCCAAAAACTGCGAAAAGGAATTTGGCCCGGCTTCGCGCCTCTTGGCTATCTCAATAATCACCGAACAAAAGAAATAGATTTAAACAAAGAGAAATCCCAGTTTATCAGAAAAGCGTTTGAACTTTACGCCACCGGTGAATATACCCTAAAAGCCATAAAGCAGTTTTTGGCGGACAGCGGAATAACAAGTTATAGAAAAAGACCTTTTTCTGTTTCCTGTGTCCAGCGATTCCTCAAAAATCATTTTTACTACGGAGTTTTTAAGTTTAACAATGAAGTTTATCGGGGAAGCCACGAGCCAATTATTTCAAAGAAACTTTTTGATTCTGTTCAACAAGTAATGAATAACCGAGGCAAGAAAAAAAGAAAACGAAAGCATGAGTTTGCTTTTTCCGGTTTAATGCGTTGCGGGAATTGTGGTTGCCTTATAACCGCTGAAAAACAGAAGGGACATAATTATTATCGTTGCACCAAGAAAAAGCAAATCTGTAATGAAAAATACTTGCGGGAAGAAAATCTTGTTGAACAGATGAAGGATTTTATTCAAAAAGTTTCTTTGTCTGACAAATGGGCAGAAAATATGCTTGCCGAGTTGGATAAAGAAAAAGAGCAAGTAAAAAAAGATGGAGAAAATTTTGTTCAAAATCTACTCCGACAAAAAGTTGGTATTGAGCAGAAAATTGAAAAATTGTTAGACCTCTACATTGCCGGCGGGACTTTGACCCTTGAAGAATATCAAGCCAAGAAACAAAAACTGCTCAACGAAAAACTGGAAATTGAGCAGAAATTAAAAGATTTTGGACAAATGGGAAATAATTGGCTCGAACCGATGAGGAATATGATTTTTGAAGCGAAACAAGCCAAAATTTTCTTGTCGCAAGGCGACAATCAGCAAATCCTAACATTTCTAAAAAATGTCGGCTCGAACTTTATTTCTGCTTCAAAATCGGCTGGCGAGCCCGCGCAGCGGGCGAGCCAGCAACTTCTTTTACCGATTGGCGGAGGGGGTGGGATTCGAACCCACGCGTCCGTGAGGACAGCGGTTTTCAAGACCGCCCGAGTAAGCCACTTTCGTACCCCTCCGGTAGCTTAATTTTATCCTAAAAATATCAATTAACAACATCGCAAAACATTGTGCCTTGAATCAGCTAAAACCGTGCCTTGTTGATGTCCGCAATGCACCTCTTGCTAGTTTAATTGAATCAAAAATGAGGGAATTGCGCAAATTATATAGAAAAAAATTCGAAATGGTTTGGAGCGTCTAAGTTTGCAATCAAGGTTTATTAAATCCAGCTTAAAAAGAATTATCCTCGGAACCTTTTTTGATATTCTCTTCTGAATTTTTCCTTTTTTCACTCAAAAATGAATATAAATCGGCGGCCGAGCGCCGAGCCACAATAAGGCGCGAAGTGTCAAATTCCTTTACAAATTCCAACTGGCGGAGAGGGCGGGATTCGAACCCGCGCGGGATTACTCCCAACACATTAGCAGTGTGCCGCCTTAAACCACTCAGCCACCTCTCCTTATAATACAAAATACCCTATTTGAAGCAATTTCACAAGGATTTTTAGAAAAAACAACCCCTGTTAGCCAACTGAAGCCGGGAGTTTCTTTTTCCGGCCAATCACCCGAAAACAGGCCTGTTCATCGCTCAGATCAACTGAAATTGAGCTACTGCTTACCACTTCCGAAGCAATGATCTTTAAAGAAAGAGGGTCAATGATCAAGGACTGTATCTTTCTCTTCAGCGGCCTGGCGCCCATATCCCGATCAAACCCCGCTCGAGCCAAATAATCCTTGATCTTGCCGGAAAACTTAACTTCTATTCCCTTGGTTTCTCTCAATTTCCGGCTTAATTTATCAAGCTCAAGGTCAACGATTTTCCTAATCTCCTCATTGTTGAGATAATTAAAAACGATCAGTTCGTCAATGCGATTCAAAAACTCCGGTCGAAAATATTCTTTCAGCGAGTCGCCGATCTTTTCCTCCATTTGGCGCTGAAGCGGATCTTCTTGTTCTGGCCCAAAGCCCAGCGGTCCGGCTTTTTGAATAAATTGAGAACCGACATTGGAGGTCATAATAATAATGGTGTTTTTGAAAGAAACCACTCGGCCCCGGGAATCAGTCAGTCGGCCATCCTCAAATATCTGCAACAAAAGATTAAAGAAATCCTGGTGGGCTTTCTCAATCTCATCCAAAAGAACGATACTGTAGGGGCGTCTTCTTATTCTTTCCGTCAATTGCCCGCCTTCTTCATAACCAACATAGCCCGGCGGCGATCCAATGGCCTTGGCCACGCTGTGTTTTTCCATGTATTCTGACATATCCAACCTGATCATGGCCTCTTCATCGCCAAAAAGAAATTCAGCCAACGAACGGGCTAGCTCTGTCTTGCCCACTCCGGTTGGACCAAGAAACAAGAATACGCCCATCGGACGATTCTGATCTCCGATCCCGGCCCGGTTTCGACGAATGGCCCGAGCCACCGCCGAAACAGCATTCTTCTGGCCGATCACCCGGCCCCCGATTATCTTTTCGGTGTTTTCCAGCTTTTTAGCTTCTTCATCAACCATTTTCGTCACTGGAATGCCGGTCCATCGTGAAACAATTTCGGCGATCTTTTCTTCGGTTACTTCTTCTTCTGAAAGAGAGTGCTCTTTTTGAAATCCGACCAGTTTCTTTTCAACCTGGCTAAGTTCTTTCTTTAACTCAGGAATTCGTCCGTACTTTATTTCGGCCACTTTCTGAAGGTCGCCCTCTCTTTGGGCCATCTCTGACTTCAAAGAATAGCCGTCAATCTCATTGCGCAGTTCTTTGATCTTTTTGATCATCTTTTTTTCAACCCCCCACTTGCTCTCGATCTCTTTGATCTTGTCATTAACATCAGCCAGCCCTCTTTCAATCGCCTTGAGTCTTCTCTGCGACTCGCTGCCTCTCTCGTCTTTAAGGGCTTGCTTTTCAACCTGCAATCGAGCCGCTTCTTGTCGATAATGCTCCAGTTTTTCCGGATCGGATTCGATCTCCAGTCTCAAAGCCGAAGCCGCTTCGTCCATTAAATCAATGGCCTTATCGGGCAGATAGCGATCGGGAATGTAGCGTTGGCTCAAAAAAACCGCCTCTTTTAAAGCGCCATCTCTTATCTTGACCCCATGATGCAGCTCATAACGCTCCTTGATGCCCCGGAGAATAGCCAATGCGTCCTCGGCTGAAGGCTCGTTCACCTGAATCATCTGGAATCTTCTCTCAAGGGCCCGGTCTTTCTCAACATATCTTTGATACTCGTCTAAAGTAGTTGCCCCGATTGTTTTCAGCTCTCCGCGAGCCAAAGCCGGCTTCAATAGGTTGGAAGCGTCAACGGCCCCTTCGGCCGCTCCCGCCCCGATAATTGTATGAAGCTCATCGATAAAAAGAATGTATTGACCTTTGGCCGCTCTAATCTCGTTGACCAAGGCTTTGATCCGATACTCAAACTCGCCTCGATACTTGGTTCCGGCGATCAAGGCCCCCAGGTCCAAAGCAATAACTTTCTTGCCCCTCAAAGATTCAGGAACGTTGCGGCCAATAATTCTTTGGGCCAACCCCTCAACAATCGCCGTCTTGCCAACACCGGCCTCGCCGACTAAAACCGGATTGTTCTTGGTCCGGCGACTAATGATCTGCATCGCTCGACGAATCTCATTGTCGCGACCAATAACCGGATCGAGCTTGCCCTCCTCCGCCATTCGAGTCAAATCTCGAGTATATTTCTTGATAATTTGATACTTGCTTTCCGGATTGGGATCGTTGACCTGGTGACCGCCGCGCAACTTGGTCAAGGTGGCCAGAAAGTCTTCTTGATTGATCTGCCCGTCAACGATTAAAACATTCTGGGTCTGGCTTTCGGTCGAAAGAAGGGCTAAAAAAAGATGCTCTGTTGAGATGAACCGATCCTTCATTCTCATGGCGATCTTTTTGGCCGCCGACAATACCTGGGCTAAATCCTGGGTCAAATAGAACTGACCAGCCGTCATTTCAGTCTGCCCTATTTTTGGCAGTTGATGAATCAGTCGAACCGTCTTTTCCTGAATCTTTTTCAGATCAACGCCCATTTCCTTCAAGCACAAAACGACCATGCTCTCCGGTTGGGAAAGCAGGGCTTTCAATAAGTGCAAGGTGTCTATGCGCTGCTGATTGTTTTGAGTCGCCAAAGAACGAGCCTTGATGATTGCTTGTTGGGAGTTATAGGTGAAATCGCCACCGCCAACTCCTTCGTATCCCTCCATCATGATAGTTTAATTCTGTCATAAAGACGGCTCTTGGTCAAATCAACTTCTCTTCTCGCCCAACCTCCCCGTCAGAACTATTATGGAACCGCTCCGCCAGACCTTTAATCTAATCTGATCACCCGGATTATAGTCCTGAATGATTCGATTAAGCATTCTTTTGACCGTTATCTTCTCATCGTTTATCTCGAGAATAAGATCGCCCGGCTTAAGTCCCATTCTTTCGGCCGCCGAGCCGGGCATCACCGATATCCGAGAGCGTTCATCTTGAATGATCAAAGCCCCATAGTTGTAAGGAAGCCCTCTCGTTTGCTGGATTGATTCATTGACCATGACATAGTTGATCCCTAAAAATGGATAAACAATGCTACCCGTCTCCTGAACCGAACGAATGGCTCTTTTGACCTGATTGATTGGAATGGCGAAACCGACATTTTGAGCCTGAGCGGCCATGGCCACATTGACCCCAACCACTCGTCCGCCCAGATCAAGCAATGGCCCGCCCGAGTTGCCCTGATTGATGGCCGCATCGGTTTGAACCAGGTCGGTCAGAATATCGCTATAGCCCATGCCATAAGCACTGATGTTTCGGCTCAAGCCCGAGATTATTCCCGTTGAAACAGTGTTGTCAAACTGACCCAGGGCATTGCCGATGGCGACTACCGTCTGTCCCGGAACCAGCTTATCTGAATCGCCCAGCTCCATGACCGGAAAACCCGAACCGTCTATCTTCATCAAAGCCAAGTCATAAAGGGGATCGCGAGCCAGCAGACGAGCTGGATAGCTTTTATTGTCCGCCGTAATAACCTGATAATCGGCGCCATCTTCGGCCACCACATGCTTATTGGTCAAAACCAAACCATCAGTTGAGACGAAAAAACCTGTTCCATGACTGGTCTGCTGACGGGTCATTGGTTCCAACTGTCCAAATGGCCAACCCCATCCATAAAAGAAAGGATCAACCGCCACTTCTCGAGTGCCCACAATGCTGACGGTCGCCGGAACGGCCTCTTGGGCAACTCTAATGATCATTTCTTCGTGAGTGGTTTGGGGCAGATAGTGAATTGTTTCTTCGCGGATAACCTCCGGCTTCCTTTCAATGACCAGCGGCCGGGCATCGCCTAAAGGTCTTTCCGGCGAAAGCCAAAACCAGGCCGCCAGCCCTCCGACAAAACCGACCAGTCCCGATAAAATAATCAGGACCAACCCCGACCAGTTCAATTTAAATGGCGATTGATGTTTTTCATCCATATCAAAACAATAATCTTTAACTTAGACAGCTTTAACGGCTGTAACGAATGTTATCCAAGAAAAAGCTAAACCGAGAAGAGTTCCTGTAGGGAGTAAAAATTATCTTGTCATAACGGTTCTTGCTTCTTTGTTCAATGCTTAACCCAGACAGGCTGAAAGTGTGGCGTTCAAAAACATCAGCTTGCTGCACATTAGGAATCAGATTAAGATCAAGCACCCGGGCAATTTGAGCCGGCCGGGTGTCAAGAGCAGCATAAATAAAGTTCTCGTCCAGACCAATGGCTTGACAGGCATTTTCGCCAGCCGCCAAGGTCTTGGTTACGGTAGTCGAAAAATCGCTCTTGTTGAGTCGAACTATCTTGGCTGGAGTGGTGGCCAGACAGGCATAAATATAATCTCTATTCTCTCTCAGCGAAGCGACCCAATCTTCGCCCATGGCCAAGGTCTTAACCAGTGTCGTGGTAAAGTCCCTTTTGCTTAAACGGACAATCACTCCCGGCTCAAGATTAAAACCGGCATAAACATAGTTATCATCCTGGGCCAGATCAGAGATGCCGACTCGCCCAATCTCTAGGCTCTTCACCGTTATGGCCGAATAGTCGTTTTTATTTATGCGAACTATTTTGGCCGGAGCATCCGCTAGGCCAAGATAAATATATTGGTCATCCTGAATCATGCTCACCACTCGGCTGTCATCCCGGCCCAACCTAATTGAATATATGTCGGTCAGATCAATCTTGCTGATTCTGACCACCAGCCCCGGGTGAGTGCGGCAACCAACATAAATATAATCACTGTCATGAATAATCGAAGAGGTCTCTCGGCATCCGCTGCCGATTACTCGGCTCTCGATTGAAAAATCACTCTTTCGAATCCGAGCCAGATGGCCAAGGGCTGTTTCAAAAGAAACATAAAGATAGTAATCGTCTTGATCAAAGTCGCTGATGTCTTCAAAACCAGCCGGCATGGTCTTGTAAAAAACTCTGGAAAAATCATTCTTATTAACTCGAGCAATCATGCTTGGCGTAGTGGCCAGTCCAATATAAAGATAATCCCTGTCCTCAATTATGACTCTTGGTTTCTCGGCCAAGCCAACCATTTCTTTGACCAATTTCCGAGCGGTCGGCTGATCTTTGGCAAAAGAATCTTTCGGCAGCCGAATCGTCTTGGCCGGTTCGGTATTCAGTCCGATATGAACATACTCGCCTTGGGCCGACAGCCCATAGGCCTCATTCTCTTCTCGATCAAGCATAATTGATTCAATCGAGAGATCTGATCGGCTTATTCGAAAAATAACAGCGGGGGAGGTTTTGGTTCCTAAATAAAGATATTCCTCATCCTGGGCTATGGAGACGATTGGTGAATCCCAGTGGGGCATTATCTTGGAAGTAGCGGCAAAGTTGTTTTTAGCCACTCGGATCAATCGGCCCTGTCGAGTAGCCAAAGAGATGTAAAGAAAATCCTGGTCTTGAATCATGGCCGAAGGGAGCTCCTCTCCCGGGGAAAGAACGCTCGACCAAATCCGGCCGTCGTTCTTGTCAACTCGGACAACTCTGGCCGGCGACATGTCTAAAACTGCATAAAGATGGGAACCGTCGCTCACCACTCCTTTCACATTAGAACCAGCGTCGCCCAAGGCGAAAGCCTTGGTGGTCATGTCCCTTTTATGAATTCTGATTATCTGGCCGGGCGAAGACTCAATCCCGACATAAATATATTCATCATCTTGGGCTATGGACTGGGCCATGTTCTGCCCGGTGGGAAACAACACCGTTCGAGTTGTTGTAAAATCAGATTTTGCCAATCGAATCACTCTGGCCGGAGAAGTGGCCAACCCTATAAAAATATAATCTTGATCAGCAATCAATGAAGCCACTCGGCTTTCTCCCTGCGCCAGGGTCTTGGTTTCAGCCCGACTAAAATCATTTTTAAGAATTCGGACAATCTGACCCGGAGAAGTGTCCAACCCAACGTAGATATATTGACCGTCTTCGACCACGGCCCGGGCTTTATTTTCTCCAGCCGACAATGGCCCTGATCCAGAAAAGAATCCTAATATTTTCTCTCCCGGCACGCTTTGTTTGATGTCAAAGCGAATCTCATTGGCCGCCAATAGATCAACCACTCCCAGCTCTCCGGCAATGCTTCCCCGAAATCCTTGATCCTGGACCGAAACTTGATTCGAGGCCTGCCCGCTGGTTTTAATTGTCATAGAAGTGGTCACTTGAATGTGGTCCGGATTGGAGGTGACGAAAGGGCGATCGCCGCTATGCAGCGACAACTCCATTGGTTCGCTGCCGACCCAGGTTATATCCCGGCCATCAACCGAATAAACTGTGATAAAACCGCCCCCGCCCGTCTCTCGCGGAGCAAATATTTGATACTCTGAACCATTATCTTTGGTTCGGTAGAAATAAGTATAGATTTCCAGGGATCCATCGCGACGATAGGTTTGGGGGTAAAGCAGGTCGCGAGGAAGACCCCCGGGTAGATATGGATGAAGATCGGCCGCCAAGCCCAAGTCTTCTTCTAAGCGAGCGCCGCCGTCTCTTTTGGGATAGCGGCCATGATCAATATGGTAAGACTGAAGAGCTTGCTGAACCCGGGCCAAGTCCTTTTCTCGCTGAATGTCTCTCGCCCGCGCTTGGTTGTAGTTCAAAACGAGATAAACTGAGACACCGATCAAGACCAACAGCAAAATGCCAGCTACTATTTCCGCCAGCGTTAGATTGATCTTTTTCATAGATGGGGTCTTGTCTTTTAATAAATAAGCAGGTTTATTCTAACATAATCCCGGCGCATGAAAAGAGGGATTTCTCTTTTTCAGAAAAATGATTATTAGTAACCCGATCAAATAATAAATCATCAAGAATAACCCGGAAACCTGAAATGCCGCAACCGCCCAGTTAATTTCAGAAAGCAGCCAGATAATCCTAACAATACCCGTCAAAACTAAGCCCAGCAATAAGGAAATTGGCATCAACCCCGCCAATAAAAAGAAGGCCAGTCCCAAAATGAATATGGCCGGCAAAAAACCAACCACGGCCACATTGGCCAATGGCCCGATAAGAGAAAACTGGCCAAAATAATAGGCCGCCACCGGCCAGGTTGCTATTTGCGCGGCTATCGTCACTAAAAAAAGCTCTCGTCCCAGCGAATCCGGCCAAAAAAGATCAAAAAGCTTCTTCAGCCAAGGGAGCAGATAAACTAGGCCCAAAACGGCCAAAAAAGAAAGCTGGAATCCTATGTCCCAGCGCAACAAGAAAGGATTGGCCAGCAATAAAACAAGAGCAGCCCAAACCAATGAACGTTCTGGTCGGCTCAATCGCCCCAGCCATAACCCAATTAATCCAAGGCCCGACATTATCCCCGCTCGATAAATTGAAGGATGGCCACCCGTCATTAAAACAAACAACAAGATAACCAACCCCGCCAGTCCGGCCGTATAAGTTGGCCGCCACTCTCTCTTTTCGGACAATCCCAGGACAAGCCCAACCAAGATGACCAAATTCATTCCCGAAACCACCGCTACGTGGCTCAAGCCGGTCCGAGTCAATTGATCGGTCAGGACAGAATCGGCTGGCTGCCAGCCAAATATCATCGCCTTCAGCAAAGAAGATTGCGGTTCGGCCAAACGAAGATCGGCTAATTCACCGGCTTTTCGACGAATCTGAGAAATAGCCCGGTTGATCGAATAAAGAAAATTGAATCCGACGCTCTCAATCTCGGGATGAAAAATAGAGCCGTGGAGGCCTTCTTTCAGCCGCCAACCCCAATAATCATTATCCCCGGAAGCAAGCCGGCCCGAGACTACAATTTGATCGCCGATGCCGCGATCAGCCAAATGATGACCCCCAAAGATAAAAATCTTTCCTTTGAGCTTTTCCGATCGAGCCGAAACGGGCCAGTCCACTCTTAAGGTTAATCCAACTCCCGAAGCTCGAATTTCAGACATCTCCGAAATCGTCCCGACCAAAACCACCTTGTTTTCTTCGGCCCAGCGCTCGGTCAAAAAAACTCTTTGTTCAAAACGATAGTTGAAATAGCCGGCCCCTAGAGCCAGGCCGATCAAACCAAAAGCCAAAACCGATCTTTGGTCAAAAATGGCGATCAAAAGACCAGCGACCATACCAAAAACAACCATGACTCCGGGGAACAACCCGAAACTGGACAGGGCTAGGCCCAAGATAAAAAATAAAGCTGTTTGAAAAACAAATCGGCTGAAAGCCATCAGCGCACCAAACATTTATCAACATCTCTCCCCGTCAGTTCTTTCGCCCAGGATTCAAGCTCTGATTTCGGGTAGGTGCCGCAACGATTGAATCTTCGACCCAGCAATTTGTTTGATGGCTTAAATTGCTGCAGAACATATTTTCGAGCTCCCCGGATTGAATCAGCCATTGAAAAGATATCTTCTCGGGAAAGCTGTTCCGCCACGATGGTTGTTCTGAACTCATAATCGACTTGAGACGATTTGATCAGCTCAACGCTTTTTTTAACCGTATCCGGATCAATATTGGAACCAGTTATCTCTTGATAACGTTTCCAAGGCGCCTTGATGTCCATCGCCAGGAAATTAACCATCTTTTGATCGATCAAACTCCTTAAAACGTCGGGCCGGCTGCCATTGGTGTCAAGTTTTATCTGATATCCCATCTGGTTGATTTCCGCCAAAAAGCCGGTGAGATCAGGTTGAATGGTCGGCTCCCCTCCGGTAACGACCACGCCATTCAGATGATCAAGCCGGCTTTTGAGAAAAGATATTATTTGGTCAACCGCTATCGGTTCAATAAATAAATGAGGTTCAACCAACTCCGGATTGTGGCAGTAAGGACAGAGCATGTTGCAGCCCTGGGTAAAAATAACCGCGCTTAGTTTGCCCGGATAATCTATCAGCGAGAATTTCTGATACCCGCCAATCTTCATTAACTGGCTTTAATTTTTGTCCGATGTTTAAATTCTTCAGCCTTCCCGTTATTCCAGTTTCGGATCGGTCGTAAATAGCCGACAATCCGGGCATAAATCTCGCACTCGCTTCCGCACCGAGAGCAATAGGGCTGTTCGCCCGGCAAATAACCATGTTTCGGACAAACAGAAAAAGTGGGCGAGAGGGTAAAGTAAGGCAGCCGATAGCGCTGACAGATCTTTTTGATCAAAACCGGGACGGCTTCAATCTCGGTGATTCTTTCACCCAAAAAGAAGTGCAGAACCGTGCCGCCAGTATATTTGCATTGTATCTCGTCTTGCTGTTCCAGTATTTCAAACAGATCGTCGGTATAATCAACCGGCAATTGAGAAGAGTTGGTGTAATAAGGAGCGGCTCCTTTGCGATAATCCGGCTCATTGGCACATTTTATCTCGGGATAACGTTCTTTGTCCCGAAGAGCCAGCCGATAAGAAGTGGCCTCGGCCGGAGTAGCTTCCAGGTTGTAACTCACCCCGGTTTCATTCTGAAAATCAATTAACTTTTCGCGGATGAAATCCAAGACCTCTAAAGCAAAGGCCTGCCCTTCCGGAGTAGATATGTTCCGCCCCATAAAGTTGATCTCGGCTTCGTTCAGTCCGACCAAGCCAATGGTCGAAAAATGATTGTGCCAATAGCGGCCGAATCTCTCCTTGACGCTGCGAAGATAAAACTTGGAATAGGGATAAAGATTGTGCTCGGTGAACCCCTCCAAAACCTTTCTCTTGGTCTCCAGGCTTTCCTTGGCCATCACCATCAACCTGTCTAACCGGGCAAAGAAATCTTCCTTATTTTTGGCCAAATAGCCCAGGCGAGGCATGTTGATAGTGACCACCCCAATGCTTCCAGTCAGCGGATTGGCCCCAAACAAACCGCCGCCCCTCTTGGTCAAATCCTCTAAAGAAAGCCTCAAGCGGCAGCACATACTGCGAACATCTTCCGGCCTCATATCGGAGTTAACAAAATTGGCGAAGTAGGGCAGACCGTACTTGGCTGTTGCTTCCCAGAGATAAGGAGAAATTGAGTTTTCCCAGTCAAAATCCTTAGTAATGTTGTAGGTCGGTATCGGAAAGGTGAATACCCGGCCCCGGTCGTCACCCTCGATCATCACCTCTAAAAAGGCCCGGTTGATCATATTCATTTCTTCCTGAAAATGGCCATAAGTTTCCTTTTGCGGCTGTCCTCCAATCAGAACCGGTTGTTGGCGGTAGTGATCCGGCACAATCAAATCAAAGGTCAAATTGGTAAAAGGAGTTTGAAAGCCGACCCTGGTTGGAATATTCATGTTGAAAATAAACTCTTGCATGGCCTGTCTAACTTCGGGGTAAGTCAGTCCATCATAGCGGACATATGGGGCTAAAAGCGTGTCAAAACTGGAAAAGGCCTCGGCCCCAGCCGATTCTCCCTGAAGAGTATAAAGAAAGTTGCAGATCTGGCCCAGAGCTGATCGGAAGTGTCTGGGCGGCCGGCTCTCGATCTTTCCGGAAGCTCCCCGGAATCCAACCGTTAAAAGATCCTGCAGATCCCAGCCAACGCAGTAAACCGAAAGCGACCCGAGGTCATGAATATGAAAATCACCGCTTTGATGAGCCGCTCGCACCTCTTTTGAATATATTTTGCTCAACCAATAAACACTGTTTATCTTGGACGAGATATAGTGGTTCAATCCCTGCAGAGAATAGGTCATATTGCTATTCTCTTTGACCTGCCAGTCATCACCGGTCAGATACTGGTCAATATCATCAACGTTGCTCTGGTTCGCAATTTCCCTGATGCGGGCATGCTGATCGCGATAGATGATATAAGCCCTGGCCGTGGCCCGATAGGGAGAGGACAACAACACTTCCTCGACCAGGTCTTGAACCTGCTCGACCGTCGGCAGATCGCGAGACAGCTTGCGATTTATTTGCCTTAAAACCTGATGGCTTAATTTTTCAGCCTCGGTCAGGCCAAATTCACCAGTTGCCTGCCCTGCTTTATGAATGGCCGTCGTGATCTTGCTTTGGTCAAAAGAAACAACCTCTCCTGATCTCTTCCGAATTTTGCTGGGAAACGACTGGTGAATTTTCATCGTTGTCTATAATTAATTTACTCCGGTGGCGATAATAGTGATCCTTATTGTACCTGATTTCAGGTGCCTGTCTAGCGAGGTTCCAAAAACCAGATTGGCGTTGGGTTTAATGGTTTGACGAACCTGACCGGCAATTGAATGAACTTCTTCCAGCGTCAGATCTCCGCTGCTGGCAATGTTAAGCAGCGCCGCCCTGGCTCCTTCTAAGGAAAAATCCAATAAGGGAGAAGATAGGGCTTTTTTGATCGCCTTGGCTGCCCGATTTTTCCCTGATGCGGCGCCAATGCCAAAAAGAGCCGGACCGGATCTTTTGATGACCGACTTTAAAGCAGCAAAGTCAACATTGATGTCGCCGGAAGAGACAATCAGATCGGCAATTCCCTGAATAGCATTATGAAGCACTTGGTCACATAAAACAAAAGCGTGCAGTAAGGATGTTTTATCGCTGACCAGATCAAGCAGTTTATCGTTCGGCACAACTAATAAAGTATCAACCTCTGGTCTTAATTTGTCCAACCCCGCCTTGGCTATTTTGGCTCTTGGCTCTCCCTCAAAAGAAAAGGGGGTGGTCACGGCCGCCACCGTCAGAATGCCCATCGAGCGAGCTAATTGAGCCAAGACTGGCGACGCCCCGGTGCCCGAGCCGCCGCCGAGACCACAAGCGATAAAGACCATATCGGCCCCAGCCAACATCTTTTCTAATTCTACCTTGGATTCTTCGGCAGCGGCCCGGCCCAAAGATATATCCATCCCCGCTCCCAGTCCACCGGTTGCCTTAGGACCGATCTGGATTTTTCGATCGGCTGACTTAGCCCTCAGATCCTGGACATCGGTATTGACCGCAATCAACTCAATCCCCTTGGTCCGACGCCTTTTCATTCGGTCAATAGTATTCGAGCCGGAGCCCCCCACGCCGATGACTTTTATTTTTTTGCGCTGTTTCATCAAAACAAAGAGGCCCGCGAAAGCCCTTTAAAAATTAAGGAATAAAATGACGAATTATTCGGCGAAACCAGCTTCCTCCCCGGACCGTGATTAGCTCGCTTTTCTCATCAGCCGCCAACAAGACCAATCCGACCGCGGTAGCCCAAGACGGATCCTGATCCTCTAAGCCTTCTATCCCTTGCGGAATACCCCTCTTGGCCGACAAGTTAAATACGCTGCGAGCACAATCGGTCGCTCCTTTTATCCTGGCTCCGCCACCGGTTAAAACCACCCCGGCTGGAAGATCTTGGCGGCGGCAAACACCCATCGCCGCCTTATAGGCCTCTTCCATGATTTCTTCCATCCTCGGTTTAACCAGCTTGACCAACTTACGCGCCTGACGACTTTCTTCCGTCCGACCAGTGATTTTTTTCTCAACACAAGAGCCGATCTCCTTTTTAAGCCTTTCGGCTTCAGATATCTCGATCTTTGCCCCGACGGCAATGTCATTGGTAATGTGCGATGAACCCAAGGTGAAAATAGCCAGATGAACCGGCTTGCCCTCCTGATAGACAATAACCTTGGTCAGGCTATGCCCAATATCAACCAGGACAACCCCTCTTTCTTTCTGCTGATCGCTCAAAACAGCCCGGGCGCAGGCCAAAGGAGTGGCCACCATATCCTCTATTTGGCAGCCCGCTCCGATCACCGCCTCTTTCAGCTTTTTCAAGTGAGGTGAAAAAACAGACAAAACTATGGCCTCGACTTCCAATCTGGTGCCAACCATTTCCAGCGGGCGGTCTATGCCTTTTTGATTGTCAATGATGAAATCTTTGACCAAAACACCCCAATATTCATTATTGGGCGGAAGGTTGACCGCCTGGGCCGCCTCGATAACCCGATTGATGTCTTCTTGGGAAATCCGACCATCGGCCCGTGAAACCGAAACTAAGCCGTGACTGGGAGTGCTCAAAAAACGAGCTTCTCCAATGTTGACACAAACTCGATCTATTTTCTCTGCGCAAGACTTCTCGACTTGATCAAGAGCCGCCCGAATTGATCTTATTAATCGGCTAATATCATTGATTCCTTTTTTATTCATCCCCTCGGTTGGACATTCGCCAACACCCAAGAACTCAAGCATCTCATCTTGAGCCGATTGACGAGCCAGAAATACCTTGACTGAACCGACGCCGACATCCAAACCGGCGATGATATTAGATCGTGCCATAAAAAAATATTTAAACTTGGCCCAATTTCTTGAGCCGGAAATATCTCTGACGGGCCTCGACCTTCTTCAGGGCGCTTCTTTTTTCAGATAAACTGTTCTGGGCCCTCTGGTGATAACGATTTTTCTTGGCTTTTCGCAGAACACCACTGCGACGCACTTCCCTGGAAAAACGATCGGCCAGAGCCGCCGGAGTTTCATTGCTTTTCTTTTCAACCGTAATAGACATAATGACAAATATAATCTATTTATCCTCTTTTTGCAAAATTAAAGCCCTTTTCTAATGGTGCTGACCACCAAAGTTCTTTTGATGGAACGTTGGTTGCCGGTGCTCATTGTCTTTAGGGTGACTATTCCTTCTAGGGCTTCTTTCTGGCCGATAATAATAACATATTTGACCCCCAGACGATCGGCTCTCTTAAGCTGAACACCAAGTGATTCACGATCAAAGGCCTCAGCCACCTTGATGTTCCTGCGTCTTAGCTCTTCAAACAACTTGATGGCTTCTTTTTTGGCCACGGAACCAAGTTGGGCGACGAAAACGTCCGGCTTTTCATGGTGGGAAATCTTTCGTCCGGCCGTTTTCATGGCGGCAGCAATCCTTTCTACGCCAGCCGCTCCGCCAACGGCCGGAGTGTCGGGGCCGCCCAATAAACGAACCAACCCGTCATATCTTCCTCCGCCCGCCAAAGATCCGGCCGCGCCCTCTTTGCCGGAAACTATCTCAAAAACAGTTCTGGTGTAATAATCCAACCCTCTCACCAGATAAGGATTCAGATGATACGAAATCTCTAATTCATCCAAGATCTCAAGCACTTCTTGAAAGTGCCGGCGGCATTCTTCGGAGAGAAAATCAACAATATGGGGAGACCGGCTGACGATGCTTTGGCAAGATTCTTCTTTGCAGTCCAAAATTCGGAGAGGATTGCGCTCCATTCGGCGCCGACAATCCAAACAGAGCTCCTTTTCCGATTTTCTAAGGTGCTTGATCAGTGCCTTTTGGTAAATCGCCCTCTCGGTTGGCCGACCGATAGAATTAATCTCAACCGTCAGGTTTTTTAAGTGAAGACTTTCTAATAGATAATAGAAAAGGGCGATGATTTGAACATCCAAAGAAGCATCGTCTCCGCCAATGATCTCAAATCCAATTTGATGAAACTGCCGATAGCGACCAGCCTGAGCCCGCTCATATCTAAAGAATGGGCCAAAGTACCAGAACTTGACCGGCTGGGGCCAGGTTCGCGCTCCCCGCTGAAGGTAAAAACGAACAACGGAAGGGGTTCCTTCCGGCCTTAAAGCTAAAATCTCTCCGCTTTTTGTGCGGAGAGTATACATCTGCTTCTCAACTATGTCCGAAGTGGCTCCGCTTCCTTTTTTAAAAAGAGCTTCGTTCTCTAAAACTGGAAAATCTATCCGGTCAAAGCGATAATCCCGAGCAAGCTTGCGACTGGCATTTTCAATACGATAAAAGTAGGCACAATCCTCGGAAGTCAGATCGTGCATTCCTTTGGGGGTTTGAAAAATTGATTCTTCGGACATAATCAGAACTTAATGACTTCCAGCCGAGTCAACGGCCATAGTCTTAAGACGGCTCGGCCGATTATTTTATCCGACGATAAATATCCCCAAAATCTTGAGTCATAGGATCGGTCCCGATTGTCACCAATCACAAAATACTGGCTCTCCTCTAGAGATATTGAGAACGGACGGCCAATGCCTCCGCGCGGATGATACTGTTCTTCCAAAAAAAACTTCTCTCCCCGAACATCGGTTATTTGAATTTGATTATCGACCGCCTCCAAAGATTCTCCCGGCAGACCGATCACTCTTTTAATGAAACGAGGAGAAAGACCGCTCGGCGCATAGAATATAATCACCTCGCCTCTTTCCGGTGAACGGAAACGATAAGATATCTGATCAACGATCAGATAGTCGCCATCGTAAAAATTGGGTTCCATTGAGGAGCCGTCAACCACAAACGGTTGAAACAAGAAGTAGCGGATGGGAATGACGATCAAGAGGGCCAAGATGACCACCTCAGCCACTTCCCAGCAAAAAGAAAAAAAGCTCTTTAGAGAATTTTCCATAAAAAAACATTCTGCTTTGATTATACTAGAAATTCCTTTGATAATCAAGAAATGCTATAATGGTGCCATGGTTTTAATCGTCGGGCTGGGAAATCCCGGCCGACAATTCAAAAACACGCCCCACAATCTCGGTTTTGATCTGGTCGATCGGCTCCGGAAGAATCATCGTCTTCCGCGCTTCCGCCGAGAGGGCCGGGCTTTGGTCAGTCGGGGAACAATCGCCGGTCAGAGTATTATTTTGGTTAAGCCGACCACTTTCATGAATGATTCCGGACAAGCCGTTTCTTTTTTAATGAAAAAATATGGGCTGGATCCGGACCGAATCTGGCTAGTTCATGACGACATCAACCTAGAGTTGGGCACAATAAAAATGACTCGATCGCGCGGCGCTGGAGGACACAAGGGAGTATCATCAGTCATTGAGCGCCTTGGCGGCAATCAGTTCCCTCGAATCCGACTGGGGGCTTCCCTCAGGGAAAAAACAAGCTTGAAGCAATTCGTCCTTGAACCTTACCGTCGCGATCAAAAAAGCGTCGCTCGGGAAATGATAAAGAGGGCCTCGGAGACGATGATTGAATTGATTGAAAAAACCGGCCCTGAAAAGGCCGGATTTGCCCTCGAGGCTATCTGCAAGCCACCAGAACATTTTTGAGATAACTCAATATGCTCTGAAATTTAAAGGTACTCTGAACATAAGGAGGGACTGTTCGTTTCTCTGCTTGCAGACAGGCTCGAGAGCAAAGCACAGGATTATTATAGCCAGCGCAATCAATCTGTCAAACTTGACCGATCTAATCGCCATCAGCCCTGAATCATTTTTAATTTTTGGCTTTTCCGGTAAATGGTGCTACATTATTGAACAATGAAACTGATTATTGTCGAATCGCCAACCAAATCAAAAACTCTTGAAAAGATGCTCGGGCCCGAGTATCGCTGCTTGGCGAGCATGGGACACGTCAGAGACCTGCCCAAAAGCAAGCTTGGCATCAATATTGAAAAAGAATTTGAGCCTGATTATGTTATTCCCACTAAGGCCAGAAAAACTGTCAACAGTTTGAAAAAACAGATCAAAGAAGCAGAGGTAATCATCTTGGCCGCGGACGAAGACCGAGAAGGAGAGGCTATCGCCTGGCACTTGGTTCAGGCTCTCGGCTTGGATAAATTTCAAAGAATTGTTTTTCACGAGATAACACCCGAAGCAATCAAGCATGCCCTAAAAAATCCTCGACCAATAGACCTTGGTCTGGTTAATGCTCAGCAAGCCCGGAGAATATTGGACCGGCTGGTTGGCTATCAGCTTTCACCTTTTCTTTGGAAAAAGGTAATGAGGGGGCTTTCGGCCGGCCGAGTCCAGTCGGCGGCCGTTCATTTAATAGTTGCCCGAGAAAAAGAAATTGAGGCCTTCAAACCATTGGAATACTGGACCCTCAAGGCCCTGGTCGTTAAAAATAAAAACTCCTTCCCGGCTGAACTTGTCGCCATAAATGGAAA
The DNA here is from genome assembly GCA_964623505.1 of uncultured Candidatus Saccharibacteria bacterium. Lineage (GTDB taxonomy): Bacteria > Patescibacteriota > Minisyncoccia > Minisyncoccales > UBA1441 > CAZUSP01. The sequence continues at coordinate 1,210 of CAZUSP010000010.1, read as the reverse complement.
AAAAATCAAGAAATATGGCTTAATTGAGCAACAAGCCCGCCAAGTTGAGAAAGACCTGAAAGGAGCTTCTGTGGTCATATCCGCGATCAAACAAAAACAAGAAAAGCGGAGTCCATCCGCCCCTTTCACCACCAGCACCCTTCAGCAAGAAGCCGGTCGAAAACTGGGAATGTCCAGCCGGCAAACTATGTCTTTAGCCCAAGAACTCTATGAAAAGGGATATATCACCTATCATCGCACTGACTCGTTGAACTTATCTTCTTTAGCCCGAAAACAAGCCGAGGAGTTCTTAAAAAAAGAAATTGGCCATCAGTATTGGCCCGGTCAGCCCCGAACTTATCAAACCAAGAGCCGGGGCGCTCAACTGGCCCATGAGTCCATCCGCCCAACCGACGTCTGGAAGACCCCCGAAAAATCATCTCTGAAGGCGGCCAGCTTAAAACTGTATCAGCTAATTTGGCAAAGAGCTCTGGCCTCACAGATGTCCTCGGCCATATTATCTAAAACTTCCGTTGAAATGATCTCTGGCCGTTATATTTTCCGAGCCAACGGCCAAACAGTTGAATTTGACGGATTTTTAAAGATATATCCCCGCGCCTTAAAAGAAACCATTCTGCCCTCTCTTGAGCAAAAAGAAACTTTGACCATTGAAAAAATTCTTCCGGAACAGCATTTCACCCAGCCGCCGGCTCGGTACTCTGAACCTAATCTGGTCAAGACCCTGGAAGAACTGGGCATTGGACGGCCCTCAACTTATGCCCCCATAATTTCAACTATTCAAGCGAGAGGTTATGTTGTTAAAAAAGACGCACGGCTTGAACCGACTGAAATAGGGCGCACCGTTGATGGTCTATTGAGCGCTCACTTCCCAAAGATAGTTGACGTTCAGTTCACCGCCAAAATGGAACAAGAGCTAGACCTTATCGCCCAAGAAAATAAAAGCTGGTCGGGAGTCATTAGAAGCTTTTATGAACCATTCCGCCAGAACCTGAAAGAGAAATATGAGCTAGTTGAGAAAAAAGACTTGACCGAACCAACCGATCGTCTCTGCCCTCAATGTCAGAAGCCCGTTTTGATCAGAATGGGCCGATATGGCAGGTTTTATGGATGTTCTAATTTTCCAAAATGTCGCTTTACCGAGCCATTGAAAAACAACAAGACCGGAGTTGCTTGCCCTGACTGCCAGAAAGGTGAGATCGTTGAAAAAAGA
>CAZUSP010000009.1:0-20903 GCA_964623505.1 uncultured Candidatus Saccharibacteria bacterium | reverse complement strand
CGGGATTATAGAACAACTCCCTACTGCCCTCGTTGCGGCACCCCCCTTTCTAATTTTGAACTCAACCAACCCGGGGCCTACCGGGAGATCGAAGACACCTCGGTTTTTGTTAAATTCCCTTTCCGAGAGGAGTATTTATTGGTTTGGACTACGACTCCCTGGACTCTGGGCGCCAACTTTGCTATTGCGGTCAATCCAAAAGCTGATTACGTAAAGGTCAAACAAGGAGACGAGGTGTTGCTGTTGGCCGAATCTCGGCTTTCGGTTTTAACCGGACAGTTCACCGAGGTGGGGCGGATCAAGGGTTCAGCCTTGGTTGGCCAGAGATACCAACCTATTTATCCGATGCCGCCCAATGATGGCCGGGATTACCGAATCATTCCAGCCGATTTTGTCGGGCTGGAAGAAGGAACCGGACTGGTTCATCTGGCGGTCTTTGGTTTGGAAGACATGGCTGCGGCCAAAGAGCACGACTTGCCTTTAAAGATAACCGTTGACCAGAATGGACGAGTGATAATGGGGCAGGGTTTGCCCGGAGAGGGGCAGCTGGTTTGGGCGGCCGATAAATTAGTTTTAGCTGATCTGAAGGAAAAGGGCCTTCTTTATCAAGAGATGGTGATCAAACATAATTATCCTTTTTGTTGGCGATGCGGCGAAAGACTGATCTATTATCCAACCGATAGTTGGTACATTGCTGTTGAGAAGTTTCGGGATCAGCTGGTTAAGAATAATCAGCAGATAAACTGGGTTCCGTCTCATCTGCGGGCAGGTCGGTTCGGCAAATGGCTGGAAGGAGCTCGGGATTGGGCTGTTTCCCGGAACAGATACTGGGGCGCTCCCTTGCCGATTTGGATGTCAGAAGATAAAAGCGAGCTAACGGTCATCGGGTCCCGAAAGGATCTGATGGAGCAGGATTTTACCAGCAACAGATACTGGTTAATGAGACATGGTGAAGCAGAAAACAATGTTCGAAAACTGGTGGTCGACAGCGAAAATGGTTATTCTTTGACCGAAAAGGGAAAACAGCAGGCGATTCAGGCGGCTGAAAAGATGAAAAAACAGCTGAAAATAGATGTTATTCTTTGTTCCAATGTGTCCCGGGCGAGGGAAACGGCCGAGATAATTGGTCAAATATTGGGCTTAAGGCCTGAATATTTTTCTGAACTGGGAGAAAGGAAATTTGGAACGGTCAACGAGAAAAACGACTCCGAGTATCGGCAAATATTTGATTCACCAGCTGAATATTTAACTCATTCACCCGAACATGGAGAAACCGGATTGGCGGTCAGGCAGAGAATGTATAATTTTATAGTTAAAAAAGATAAAGAATATCAAGGAAAAAACATCTTGATCATTAGTCATCGAGGGCCGCTGCGTTCTCTTCAGTCGGCCTGTCAAGGATTAACCAATCAAGAGCATACGGCTCGAAGAAGCGAATTAGGACTGGATCTGGGAGAGATAAGAGAGATGAGGTTTGCCCGGATGCCATTCAATGAAAAGGGCGAGCTTGATCTGCATCGTCCTTATATTGATCAGATCGAGTTTATGAGCAAATCGGGCAAAAGGATGAGGAGGGTGGAAGAGGTCTTCGATTGCTGGTATGAGTCGGGAGCAATGCCTTATGCCCAGAATCATTTTCCATTTGAGAACGAAAAAGAAACGAAGAATTCTTTCCCGGCTGATTTCATCAGCGAGGGCCTGGAACAGACCCGGGGGTGGTTTTACACTCTTCATGTTCTGGCGACGGCTTTGACGCTGGAAGATATTGGCCTGGGCCGGCACAAACCAGCTTTTAAAAATGTTATTGCTCACGGTCTTATCTTGTCCGATACGGGAGAAAAGCTGTCCAAGCATTTGGCTAATTATACTCCGCCGGCGGAGGTGATTAATCAATATGGCGCAGACGCTCTCCGTCTCTATTTCCTGACCCAGTCTTCGCTGGGGTCCGATTATATGGTGGAGCCAGGCAAGATCAAAGAGATCGCCCAGAAACTGATTGGAACGTTTGATAACTGTGCTCAATTCTATTTGACTTATGCCTCAAAAGAACAGGTGAAAAGGCCAAAACAACTTCATATTCTGGATCGTTGGATTATCTCTCGCTTGAATCGACTTGGCGTTCAAGTTGTTGAAGAGATGGAGGCCTATCGAGTTGATCGGGCCGCTCGCCTATTCCTCGATTTTATGGATGATTTTTCCAACTGGCATATTCGCCGCTCTCGCCCGAGATTCCAAAATCCCGGACCAGAGACGCTTTCGGCCACATCGGTCCTGCGAGAAACTTTAATGGGGGCTGCTTGTCTGATGGCCCCGCTGGCCCCATTCGTTTCCGAGAAAGTTTATCAGTCGATCAGAATAAATGAACAGCCGAACTCGGTTCACCTTCAGGATTATTTTGTGCCTAATCAAGACTTGATTGATGACCAGTTGGAAAATGAGATGAATCAGACGAGGCAGATAGTGCGGTTGGCTCTTCAGGCTCGAGTCAAGTCCGGACATAAAGTAAGACAGCCATTGTCCATTCTTGAGATTAAGGCGAAAAATCCAGTTCGGGACTCTTTGGCGGAACTCATTGCTCAAGAAATAAATGTTAAAAAAGTGTCTTTTGTTAACCAGCTGACAAAAGAGGGCTGTGTTTTGGTTGAAGAAGAGGAGCGGTCGATTTCTTTATCAACAGAAATAACTCCGGCACTGAAGGCCGAAGGTCAGTTAAGAGAGATAATTCGAACCATTCAATCTTTGAGAAAAAAGGCGGAACTGGTTCCGGCTGACCGGATTAGTATTTTCTACCAAAGTTCAGAAGAAATATCTTATTTGATTGAAAAAAACAAGGAGATAATTATGTTGGAGAATCGGGCCGACAGAGTGGAAGCCTTGGCCCAACCGGGAAAATATTTGGTTTCGGCACAAATAGATCTGGCTGGCCAAAAAACACTCTTGATCGTTGATCAGTGATATGTTTATTAAAAACAAATTAGAGGCAATCATCATTGGCCATGAGGTTTGTGGTGAAGCCGACAGCCGAATTATTCTACTGACCAACGAGTTGGGCAAGGTAAGGGCCTTGGCGCGAGGAGAGAAGAAAATTCTCTCCAAAATGAGAGGCGGCCTGGGTCTTTTTAGTTGGAGCGAGATCGAGCTGGTGGCCGGGCGAAGCCATCTTCTGATCACTTCGGCCAAACCGAAGATGATGTTCAACCATTTGGCCACTAATTGGCAAAAGTTCGTGGTGGCCGAAAAAATGATGAGCGACGTTAATCGTCTGACGCCCTGGGAGATGCCTGATGAAAGCACCTGGCTGCTTTCGCGAGGAGGTCTTCGGGCCCTTAATCTCATTCCGAGGCATTATCAGAGATTATATTATTACTTTCTTTGGACGCTTCTTTCTGGCTGGGGGTATCAGATAAATTTGAACCACTGTGCCCGCTGTCAGACAATTCTCGGCCCAAAAGAATGCTATCTGGTGGCCCAAGAAGGCATCGTTTGCTCTGCTTGTTTAAAAGATCAAGAATGCCAGGAAAAGGTAGCGCTCAATACTATTAAGATATTGAGGTTGATTGCCCAGAAAGAGAAGAAGATCCTGGGGAGAATAAGGGCAGCTCAGGCCGATAAAGACAACCTGGAGAGCGTTTCTCGTTTTTTCATTGATTCGGTGGCCCGGGATCGGGTTTTTGTTTCGAAATCTTTTTCATCTTGAAGCTGGCGCTGACCGACTGATAGCGGAAAATCCGAGTGATGATTTCGGCCAAGAGAGGGACGACGGTCAAATACTTGAATTTGGGCGGCAGTTTTTGGCGAGGGACGGTGTTGGTAATTATTATCTCATTCAACAAAGAATTTTGTAACTTCTTAGCCCCATTATTGGGAAAAATGGGATGAGTGCGGCCCGAACACTCCTGGCTTCTTAGTCAGAAATAAAATCAGCGGCCTGAACCAAATCTTCCCAGGAATCGGTCATATCGTCTTTCACCAAACGGGAGCAAGGTGGGATGCAATCAATGATTAATGACGCCTCTCCATGACGGCAAATGTATTAGTCAATTTTACAGTTTTGAGTTATAATGCCTTTGGTTCATTGAATTTTAGCATGTCTAAAGCAAAAATAATTGTTTTAATTCTTTTTTTCAGCTTAGTGGTTCTGTTAGTCGGCATCTGGTGGTTTTATCGTCAAAACGTGACCTCTCGAGGTGATCTTTTCTTGGAACTGATCGCTCCGGAACAGGTCGTGGTTGGCCAACCGGTCGAATATACTTTGCGACTTAAAAATCAAGGTAATTTCACTCTGACCAATGCTGAATTGATGTTTGAATTTCCCCGTTCAGCCCGATTGATTGAACCGGGCGACAGCATTGTTCGCCAAAAACTGGATGACAGCATTTATCCAGGACAAGAACAACAGTTTGCTTTTCGGGCCAAGATTTTTGGTCAAGAAAAGGAAATATTAACGGCTAAAGCCAGGGTGGATTATCAAATTCAGGGATTGCGGGCTAATTATACGGCTGAAACCTCGGCGGCCACAGCCATCTCATCGGTTCCGATAACTTTTGAGTTAAGCCTGCCGCAGACAGCTGCTCCAGGTCGGGAATTTCAGTTTTCACTGAATTATTTTTCAGCCCTAGGTGAGAATCTGGAGAACGTCGGGATGAAGCTTTCGGCCACCAGGGGATTTGAGCTAAAAGAAAGCGTCCCCCGGACCGATGAACCAGGAGAGTGGAAGCTGCCGTTTCTGGTCTCTCAAGATGGCGGTCGGATCAGATTAATTGGCTGGGCCGGGACCGGGGTGCCGGAAGTGGTGTTCAGTGCCCAGATTGGTGTTTGGACCGAATGGGGTTTCTTTCCAATCAAAATAACAAGCCGCAAAATAGAAGTTTCAGATGCACCCTTACATTTGTCTCTTCAGACAAACAACTCTTTTGATTACGTGGCTAATGCCGGAGACTCGCTTCATTATCAGTTATTTTTCCGCAATGTTACCGAGAGGCCATTGGAGAAGCAGTTCTTAACAGTTTCTTTAAAAGGAGATTATTTTGATCTTAAAAGTCTCCGTTCAATTCGAGGGATATACCAGCCCGGTCACAACTCGATCCTTTGGGACTGGCGAGACATTCCCCAGTTAAGGTTTTTGGACCGGGACGAAGAAGGCATGGTTGATTTTTGGATTGATCTGAAAGACGACTGGCCGATCAGGAGTTTTAGTCCCCAAGCCGAGATTGAAGTAGAGATCGGTTCAGTCCGTCAAACATTTGCTAACAAGGTGAACTCCAAATTGGGGCTGGTGCAGAGGGCCTATGCCGGAGATGAGTTTTTTGATGATGTGGGATCGATTCCTCTCCGATTGGGCGAACTGACCCGTTATAGTGTTTACTGGGAGCTGACCAACCAATACAATGTTGTTGAAGATATTTGGGTAGCCGTCAATTTACCAAGCGAGGTCGTGTTTGCCGACAAGGTATTTCCAGAAGAAGAGACGGGTAAGATTTCTTTTGAGCCGGAGGAGAGACGTCTGGTCTGGAGCGCTGGCCGCCTTGAGCCGGGCCAGAAGGCGGTTCTGGCCTTTCAATTGGCCGTTCACCCTCTTTCGGCTGAAAGCCTGATCAGCCCGCTGATCGGTCAAGCCGAAGTTCAGGGTTGGGATCAATGGACCGAACGGGTTATTGTCGTTACTGTCCCGGAGGTCGTGAACATTAGTCAGATGCCCGAAGAAGGCCCATTTAACTAAAACGATATCATGGACGAAGAAAAAACGATGAAAGAAATAATTTCTTTATTGAAGCGCCGGGGATTTGTTTATCCATCATCAGAGATATACGGGGGATTTGGAGCAAGCTATGACTATGGTCCGCTGGGTTGTCAAATGAGTCAGAACATTAAAGAACTTTGGCGGGATGATGTGATTAGAGACCATGCTCAGGTGGTTGAAACCGATGGAGCGATCATTCTTAATCCAAAGACCTGGGAGGCTTCGGGCCATCTGGGCAGTGGTTTCGCCGATTCTTTGGTTGAGTGTCATCAGTGCCATCACCGCTTTAAAGCCGAAGAAGTGAAAGAAAACTTGTGTCCGGATTGCGGCGGCGCGACCACCGAACCTCGGAGCTATAACCTGATGATGAAAACATTTATTGGTCCGGTAGAAAGTGCCAGCAGCCAAGCCTATTTAAGACCCGAAACCTGCCAAAGCATCTTTCTGGATTTTAGATTGGTGGCTGACTCGATGAGAATCAAAGTTCCTTTTGGGGTGGCCCAAATCGGAAAATCTTTTCGCAATGAGATTAATCCCAAGAACTTTCTTTACCGTCAAAGAGAGTTTGAGCAGATGGAAATGGAGTGGTTCACCCCGGGTGAAGAAGCCGACCGATGGTTTGAGTATTGGAAAGAGAGACGTCTCCAGTGGTATTACCGATTGGGCATCAAGAAGGAGAACATCCGGCTCAGAGAGGTTCCGAAAGAAGAACTGGCTCATTATGCCAAAAGGGCGGTTGATGTAGATTATCATTTTCCTTTTGGCTGGCATGAGATCGAGGGAATTCACAATCGAGGCGACTTTGATCTTAGGAACCACTCTCAACATAGTGGTCGCGATCTGAAGTACCGCGATGCCGATCATCCGGAACCTTTTTACCCTCATGTGGTTGAAACTTCGGCCGGAGTTGGACGACTGATGCTGGCTTTTATCTGCGATGCCTACCAAAAAGTAAGCGGCGGCCGGGGATCAGAAGGACAAAGAGAAGAAGTGGTCATGCAGCTTTCTCCCATGTTGGCCCCGATTCAGGCAGCCATTTTCCCTTTGATGAAAAAACCGGCATTAACCGAAAAGGCAGCTGAGGTCTTTAAATTATTGAGCCGCTCTTTTCACTGCCAATATGATGAGGCCGGTTCAATCGGGCGTCGCTATCGAAGGCAAGATGAAATTGGTACGCCTTTGACGGTCACGATCGATTATGACAGCTTAGAGGACAATGGTGTTACCATCCGAGATCGGGTCTCAATGAAACAGATGAGAGTGGGGACGAATGAGTTGATCCAGCAGTTAAATAAATTCCTAAAAGAAGGCTTTAATGAAAGTTCATCGTCAAAAGCTTAAAAATGGTTTAAGGTTAATCACTGTTCCCCAGAGAGGTACCCAGGCGGCGGTGCTGTCCGTTTTTGTCGGAGCTGGTTCGGGCGATGAGAGCAAAGAAGCAGCCGGAGTTTCACATTTTCTGGAACATCTTATATTCAAAGGGACCGAGAAAAGGCCAACGCCTTTGGCGGTGGCTGAAACTATTGATTCGCTGGGCGGAGTGATGAATGCCTTTACCGGAAGGGAATATACCGGTTACTTTGCTAAAGTGAACGCCCGCCATTTTGACATTGCTCTGGACTGGTTAAGCGACATCTATCTCAATGCCATCCTGAAGCAGCCGGACGTTCAGCGAGAGAAAAAGGTGATCTTGGAAGAGTTGAACATGTATCTTGATCTGCCGATGCAGTATGTTGATGAGCTTTGGTACCAGCTTCTTTATGGCGGCCACCCCCTGGGTCAAAACATCATCGGCACGCGCTCTTCTTTGAAGCGAATGAACCGCCATCAACTGATCAAGCATCGGAAAGAATACTATCGTTCCAAGAATACCGTTGTGGTTTTGGCCGGAAAGGTCAGGCCGTCAAGCCAGCTGACCAAAAAAATAAATCAAGCCTTTGCCCGAATCGGATCAGGCCATAAAAAAAATCCCCCTTCGCTTCGAGAAAATCAGGATAAACCCGGCTTGATGATTCAATTCAAGAAGACCGATCAAACACATTTTTGTTTAGGAGTTAGGGGCGGCTCGCTTCGCCATCCGGATAGATTTGCCCAAACTATCTTGGCCACGATCTTGGGCGGCAACATGAGTTCCCGGCTCTTTTCTTTGATCAGAGAGCAAAACGCTCTGGCTTACTACATTCGAACTTATTCAGAAAACCTCAAGGAGGCAGGGTTCTTGGTAACCCAGGCAGGGGTTGATAATCGTCGAGTTGATCAGGCCATTAAAATAATTTTAGACGAGTACGGCCGAGTAAAAAAAGAGCTTGTTCCCAGGGAAGAACTAAAAAAGGCCAAGGAACATCTCAAGGGGGTGCTCTGGCTTTCTCTCGAGAGATCTGAAAGTTTGGCCGATTATTATGCCCACTTTGAGATCTTGGGATTAAAACCCGTTTCTCCGGCCGAGGTTTGCCGAAGGATTGATCGGGTGACAGCTCATGATCTTAAAAAACTAGCCAATGATATTTTTTGCAACGACAATCTTAATCTGGCCTTGATCGGCCCATGCCGGGCCGGGCAGTTCCGCCAGGTATTGAAAATAGATTGAAACCGGGAAATAATTAAACATATCCATGGAAAACACGATTTACACATTAGATCTTTCTTGGAAGACCATTACCCGGGTCGTTTTTGCAGTGGCAACCGTTTTTCTGCTTTTCTTTTTAAGAGACACCCTGATCAGCTTTTTGTTTGCTTTTGTCTTGGCTATTATTCTAAAATCAGCCATTGTGTTTTTCCATCGGATGGGCTTTCCTTACTGGATTTCGACTGTTATCACCTATGTTTTTGTTTTTGGCTCAGTCGGATTTATGATCTATTTGAGCGCTCCCTTGATTTTTATTGAGATCAGAAACTTAACGGTTAATTTCCCCGACTATCTAGCCAAGATAACTTCATTCTTATCTCTCCTCGGGCTTGACATTAGCACCTTGAGCCAGTGGGCTCAGGAAAACCTATGGCCTCAAACTCCAAGAACAGTTGTTCAAACCCTGAGCTTGATTATGGGCGGACTGGCTTCAACGTTCTTTGTTATATTAATGGCTCTTTTCATCTCTTTAGAGAAGAAAGGCGTCGAGTCAACGATTGTCTTTTTAACTCCGGCTAAGCATCAAAGCAAGGTAATCAAAGCCTGGACCAGGAGTCGCAAGCAGGTTACTTACTGGTTTGGCTCAAGAATAATTTGCGCTTTGTTCATTCTGGCTTCGTACTTTTTAACCTTTCAACTGTTCGGGGTCAATGCGGCCTTCGTCTTGGCTTTGATTGCCGGCGTGGCCAATTTCATTCCCTACGTTGGTTCGTTGTTGGCATCTTTGCTGGCGGCGGTGGTAATCGGCCTGCAGCTGGGCTGGGCGACGGCCTTAATGGTCTTAATAATTCTCTATATTCTGCAGACCGTCGAATCTTATGTCTTGAGTCCACTGCTGACTCGAAAGATGATCGGTCTGCCGCCTTACCTGATACTGCTTTCTTTGGCTATCGGTGGCACCCTTTTTGGCCTGGTCGGCGCCTTCTTGGCCATTCCCATGACTGGGATTATCTATCAGTTTGTGATTGATTTAAAAGGAGGAGAATATGGGAATGGAGAATTAAAACCGGCTTTGACTTTAGAGTAAACCATGAAGCAGACGACACCCAAGATTTACATTTCAACGGCCATTGATTATGCCAATGCGGAGGCTCATCTTGGTCATGCCCTGGAAAAGATCCAGGCTGACGCTTTGGCTCGTTATTACCGGGGCAAAGAATGGCCGGTGTTCTTTTTAACCGGGACCGACGAGAACAGCCTGGGCACCATGAGGGCGGCTAAAGAAAAAAGTATTCCAACCAAGCAGTTTGTCAAAGAAAAAGCTGAGCATTTCTATGGGTTGAAACAAGCGCTGGATCTTTCTTTTGATGATTTTATCCGTACAACCGAGGAGAGGCACAAAAAGGCGGTTCACAAGCTGTGGCAAAAGATAAAGAAAGACATTTATCGCAAAAAGTATCGAGGTTTGCTTTGCGGCAACTGCGAGACCTATTTCAAACAAGAAGATGCTCCGGACGGTTGTTGTCCAATTCACGGGCGGCCGTTGGACCAAGTTGAGGAAGACAACTACTTTTTCAAATTGTCTCGCTACCAGAAACAGCTAAGAAAAGCAGTTGAAAGTGATGAGCTTAGAATTATTCCTGAATCTCGTAAGAATGAAGTGCTTAGCTTTATTGATCAGGGTCTAGAAGACATCTGTCTTTCTCGTTCGGCTGAAAGACTGCAAGGTTGGGGCATTGATGTGCCCAAGGACAAAGACCAGAAGATCTGGTGCTGGTTTGATGCTTTGATCAACTACATTAGCGTTCTTGATTATGGGCAGGACGGAAAGAAGTTCAAAGAATGGTGGGTTGATAATCCGCTCAAAGTTCACTGCATTGGCAAAGACATTCTCAAATTTCATGCCGTTTATTGGCCGGCCTTTTTAATGGCCGCCGGACTTCCTTTGCCTCGAGTTGTCTTCACTCACGGCTTTTTAACAGTTGAAGGACAGAAGATGTCAAAAAGCAGGGGAACGGGGGTTGATCCATTTAAATTGGTTAAGGATTATGGGACCGATGCCGTTCGCTATTTTCTTTTAAGGGAAATTCCCCCGACCAAAGACGGGGACTTCAGTTTGGCTAAATTCAGAGAACGTTACAACGCTGATCTGGCCAGCGGCTTGGGTAATCTGGTCTCACGAGTGGTTAAATTGGCTCAAGAGATAAAAGCTGGGCCGGAGTTGACCGGACTGGAGACGGGCCAGGCGGTTGAAGAGGTTGAGGCTGAATATCATCAGGCCATGGCCAATTATGATTTTCGCGAGGCCTTAATGGCTGTTTGGAGCTTGATTGCTTTTTGCGATCAATATATTGAGCAAGAAGAGCCCTGGAAGGGCGAGGATGGTGCGTCGGTTGTTGTGGCCGATCTTTTGTTCGTGGTCAGAAAGATCTCGGATCTGCTGGGGCCGTTTCTGCCCCAGACAAGTCGGAAGATAAGAGAACAGATTGAATCTGATAAAAAGACAGAAGGGCTTTTCCCTAGGTTGAAATGATTGATACGCATGCTCATTTAAATTTAAAAGACTTCCGTCAAGATCTTCCCGAGGTCATATCGGGCTGTCAGAATCTGGGCATTGAAGTTATTAATGTTGGCATTGACCGAGAGTCCTCAATTCAAGCCATTGAAATAGCCGAAACAAATAAAGGATTCTACGCAACAGCGGGAGTGCACCCTAATAACCAAGTCAGATCATTTGAGGGCATTGATCGTCTGGTCGGGAATGAAAAGGTGGTGGCTATTGGCGAGACGGGTCTAGATTTTCATCACTCGGATCGTTCGGAAAACGATCTCTCGGCTCAAATAGATTTGATGATTCAGCATGGCCAATTGTCTGAGAAAACGGGCAAGCCGCTGGTCATCCACTGCCGAGGGGCCTACCGGGAGCTTATCTCATTGCTTCGACGAGAAATGAATGGAGCATTCGGATTAGTGCACGCCTTTTCTGGGAGTTTAGACGATGCCCGGGAGTTGCTGGAATTAGGGTATTTTCTAGGATTTGGCGGGCTGATCTTTAAAATGAATTTAGATGAGATCATTATGAGCACTCCTCTGGATCGAATTTTAATGGAGACAGATTCTCCTTACCTTTCTTTGTCTAAAGAGATCAAGAGGAATGCTCCCCATCTGGGCCTGGTTCCGATTTTAGAGAGAATCGCTTTCATTAAAAAGACATCGGTCCAGGAAGTTGTTTCGGTCACCGTTGACAATGCCGTCAGATTATTCAAACTGAACGAACATGGAAGAGTATCAACCCAATAAAGCAGAAGAAAAGTGGCAGAGAGTGTGGGCGGAAAAAAAAGTTTATCAACCTGATCTTGATCAGGCCGAAAGGCCTTTCTATAACCTAATGATGTTTCCTTATCCTTCGGCCGAAGGTCTGCACATGGGAAATATGTATGCCTTTGTTCATAGTGACGCCTACGGACGATATATGCAGCTCAAGGGCTACGATGTTTTTGAGCCCATCGGCTTGGATGGTTTTGGCATCCATAGTGAGAACTATGCTTTGAAGATAAATGAGCACATCCGGGATGTTAGCGCCCGGACAGAAAAAAGATTTTATCAACAACTTCATCAGATCGGCAATGCTTATGACTGGAGCCGAACGTTAGAGACCTACAAGCCGGATTATTATCGCTGGACTCAGTGGCTGTTCTTGAAGATGTATGAGAAAGGATTGGCTTATCGGCGCAAATCAAAAGTGAATTGGTGTCCTTCTTGTCAAACGGTTCTAGCCGATGAACAAGTGATCAATGAAAAGTGCGAGCGCTGTGACAGTCCGGTCGCGCCGAAAGAAATGGAGCAATGGTTTTGGCGAATCACCGACTATGCGGAAAGACTTTGGGAAAACCTGGAACAGATCGATTGGAGCGAAGAAGTGAAGCTGGCTCAAAGAAACTGGATTGGGCGCAGCGTCGGGGCGATGGTCAGATTTACCGTCAAAACGGATACAATCTCTGATTTTATTGAGGTTTTCACCACCCGGCCCGAGACCTTATTTGGCTGCACCTACCTGGTTTTGTCGCCCGAGCATCCCCTAGTCGAAAAACTTAAAGACAAGATTGATAATTACGAGGAGCTTCGGGAATATGTTGAGAAAAGCCCTCGAGACGGCCTGGCCCGGGAGAAGACCGGTTTGCGAATTGAGGGATTAACGGCGATTAATCCAGCCAATGGACGGGAGATTCCTCTTTTTATAGCCAATTATATCTTGGCTGATTATGGGACGGGAGCCATTATGGCTGTTCCGGCTCACGACCAAAGAGACTGGGATTTCGCCCGGCGGCACAAGCTAGAGATTGTTCCGGTGGTTAAGGCTCCGGACGAATCAGCTCTTCCTTACATGGACGAGGGCGTGGTCATTGGCTCTTCATTTCTAGACGGACTTGAAATAGGGCAAGCCAAGCTAAAGATGATTGACTGGCTGGAGGAAAATCATCTTGGCCGGCAAGAAACCGCCTATCGCTTAAGGGATTGGTGTATCAGCCGTCAACGTTATTGGGGCCCGCCTATCCCCATGATACACTGCGATAACTGCGGCTGGGTGCCGGTTCCCGAAAAAGATCTGCCCGTTCTGCTTCCCGAGATGGAAGATTTCCGGCCGGACGGTTCGGGCCGCGGTCCATTAAGCAAGCTGCCGGATTTTGTAAGGACTTGTTGTCCTAAATGCCAGGGCTTGGCCCGCAGAGAAACAGATGTTTCCGATCCGTTTGTTGATTCTTCTTGGTATTATTTGAGATTTCTCAGCACCGATTTTAATGACCGACCGCTGGATACAGCGAGAATCTCTCGCTGGTTGCCGGTTGACATGTATATTGGCGGTCGGGAGCACAGCGTTTTACATCTGCTTTATGTCCGGTTTGTTTCAATGGTTCTTTACGAGATGGGTTATCTCCCAACCGAAGAACCCTTTCAGAAGTTTAGAGCCCATGGGTTGTTGATTCGAGAGGGGGCCAAGATAAGCAAGTCCCGAGGCAATATCGTCAACCCCGATGAGTATTTGGCTCTTTATGGGACAGATGTGGTTCGGCTCTATCTTATGTTTTTGGGAGACATGAGACAAGGTGGTGATTGGCGGGATAACGGCCTTAATGGCCTGGCTCGTTTTGTTCGTAAAGTTTGGGCCCTTTATGACAAACCAAGAACCGATTCTTCGGATGGAGCCGAAAAGACAATGGCTGGAACCGTCAAGAAGGTTTCCGCAGACCTTAATCAGCTCAAATTTAATACAGCGATTGCCCAGATCATGATCGCACTCAACGAGTTGCGATCAAAAAAACAAGTTTCGGTCAAACATTTAGAACAGATGGCTTTGCTTGTGGCTCCTTTCGCCCCTCATCTAGCCGAAGAAATATGGCAGGAGCGGCTGGGGAAAAAACAAGACCCCTTTCAATCAATATTCAAGCAAGATTGGCCGGATTACGATCCCAAACAGATTGAATCAGATCAGATCGTTCTTTTAGTCCAGGTTAATGGGAAACTAAGAGACAAGATAAGCGTCCCGGCCGGGATTAATCAGGATCGGGCCGAGAAGACAGCTCGTTCGTCGACCCGGACGAATAAGTTTTTGTCGGGAAGATCAGTTATTAAAATTGCTTTTGTTCCGGACAGGCTCATTAATTTTGTCGTTGAATGAAAAAAAATGTTTTAATCTGTGGACAAGCCGGCCAGGGCGTAAACTTCACTTCTTTGTTGCTGGGGCGGGCGCTGAAGGAGGCCGGTTTTTATGTTTTTATTTATCGGGATTATGGCTCATTGATAAAGGGCGGCCACAACTTTAACGTGATTACATTTTCTGACCGGCCGGTTAATTCACACCAGAACAAATTTTCAGCCGTAGTAGATCTGGATAGCCGTTCAAGCCAAGGCCATAGGTTTATTGAAAAAGGGTCTTTGGTTTTGAATCAAAAAAGCCTCGATCTTTGTTGTTTGAAGCGCCAGGGGCAGGGCTTTAACGAAGTTAACAATATTCTTTTGGGGATGTTGTTCAAAGGATGGGGCCTGCCTTTTGATTTTTTAAAGCGAGCGACGGAAAAAACCATTAAAAAATATCGGCCGGTCGTTAAGGCGATGCATCGGGGCTATCAATGTTTTTCTCTAAAACAAAAACTGAAAGCTGGGAGCAAGGATGATAGGTTTATGCTTACCGGAACTGAAGCGGTCGCGATCGGAGCAATATCATCGGGCCTGGATGTTTATCTTTCTTATCCCATGACGCCGGCAACCGGGTTGCTGATAGAGCTGTCCAACCGGGCCAAAAAAAGGAAGCTATTGGTTGCCCAGCTGGAAGACGAAGTTGGTTTGATCAATACAGCGCTGGGGGCTAGTTATGCCGGGGCGATGGCCATGATTGGCTCTTCGGGGGGCGGTTTTGCCTTAATGACCGAGGGCTTGAGCCTGTCCGGAATGGCTGAAATTCCGCTGCTGATTTACTTCTCACAGCGAACCGGTCCTTCTACCGGAGTGCCGACCTATACCGGGCAATCAGATCTTGCTTTTGCCCGCTTTGCCGGGCATGGAGAATTCCCCCGGGTTCTGGTCGCTCCGGGCAGTCCGCCGGAGGCGTTGACCAGAACAATAGAGGCATTCTATTTGGCTTATAAATATCGGTTACCAGCCATTTTATTGAGTGATAAACACTTAAGCCAGAGTTATTATACTTTTGACCGGATTTCTTATCCACGAATCAAGCCCGATCGTTTTGTAATTAATAATCCCAAGAAGGATCATCCAAGCTATGGTCATCTGGGTCGTTCAATTCCGGGTCAAAAGGCCTGGGCTCGGGCCAGCAGTTATGAGCACGATCAGTTTGGTTTTACGGTAGAAGATGCTGAATCGATCAAGAAAATGAATGAAAAGAGGATCAAAAAGATGAATCAAGTTGAAAGAGAGGTTGCCCGATGGCAGCCGGCCAGGGTTTGGGGGCGAGGGGCCAATCTGATCATTGGTTCGGGGTCAACCCAGGGAGCGATACTCGACAGCCTGCCGGCCCTGAAAAACTACCGATTTCTTGAAATATCATACCTGAATCCTTTTCCGCGGGAAATGGTCAAAAAAGAAATATCTAGATCCAAGAAGGTGGTCTTAGTTGAAAACAACCTCACTGGTCTGCTGGGTAGTTTGTTGGCCATGGAAACAGGGTGTCTGATCAAGGATAAAGTTCGGAAGTATGACGGACGTCCTTTTACGGCTGACGAGATAGTAGATGAGGTAAAAAAATTATGAAAAGATTTCAAACGAACCAAATCAATACCTGGTGCCCGGGATGCACCAATAATATTATTTTGAGGACGGTTCAGAATGTTTTTACCGAAATGGTCGAGCGGGGGTTGAGTCCATACAATATCGTGGCCGTTACCGATATTGGCTGCGCCGGTAAGTTCTACGACTATTTAAGAGTGAATGGTTTTTATGCTTTGCATGGGCGGACTCTGCCAACGGCCTTCGGGATCAAAATGGCCAATCCCGGCCTTAAAGTAATTGGCTTTTTGGGAGACGGAGGCGCTTATGCTGAGGGAGTGGCTCATTTGATTCAGATGGCCAGGCTCAACCCGGATCTAACCGCTTTGGTTCTCAACAATCGGGTTTTTGCCTTAACCACTGGACAGTCCACGCCGATAACGGAGCCGGGCTATCGGGGCAACACCACTCCTGGCGGCTCCATTGACCACCCCTTCAACCCCCTGAGCGTTGCTCTTTCGGCTCGAGCCAGCTTTATTGCCCGGGCCTCAGCTCTTGACCCAGTCAACCTGAAGAGAATGATCGAGGCCGCCTTGAAGCACAAAGGATTTTCTTTGGTCGAGATCATGCAGCCCTGCCTCACTTTCCGTCCCGAAGATATGAAAAAAGTAAGAGAAAACAGCTACCTTGTTTCCGAAGATAAAAAACAAGACATTGTTCTGGCCCGGAAGGCCATAGACTCGTGGGATTACACCGGGGGCCGGATTCCTTTTGGCATTTTCTACCAGAAACAAAGACCAACCTGGGAAGAAAGTCATGGGGCGAGGTGGTGGTTCCGGCGGCCAAGAAAGGTGGATAAAAAATCCTTAATTCAAGAGTTTCTATGATCCAGGAACGGCCTAAAGTTGTTGTTGTTGGCGGCGGGACCGGCATATTCTCGGTATTGTCGGGACTGAAAAACCAAGCGGTTGAATTATCAGCGGTTGTTTCTATGGCTGATAACGGCGGCTCCACCGGCCGTTTAAGAGAGGAATTTGGGGTGCTTCCTCCGGGAGATGTCAGAATGGCCCTGGTGGCTTTATCAGAATCAGATCAGATCTTGGCCGAGTTGTTCAACTACCGTTTCAACGGCAGTTCTTTGA
The DNA here is from genome assembly GCA_964623505.1 of uncultured Candidatus Saccharibacteria bacterium. GTDB lineage: Bacteria > Patescibacteriota > Minisyncoccia > Minisyncoccales > UBA1441 > CAZUSP01. The sequence continues at coordinate 4,234 of CAZUSP010000009.1, read as the reverse complement.
AGCATAGCTTTGGCAACCTGTTTTTGATCGCTCTCGGCGATTTAAAAGGGGGATTTGCCGAAGGGGTGCATGAAGCGGCCAGGATTTTAAAAGTTAAAGGTCGGGTCCTGCCGGCTACCCTGGACGACGTTCAGTTAATGGCTGAGTTAGAAAATGGTCAGATAATCGAGGGCGAGACCAACATTGACTGCCCCAAGCACGACGATTGTTTGCGTCTCAAGAGGGTTTTTTATAACAAACCTTGTTCGCCCAACCAAGAGGCCAGTCGGGCCATCGATCAAGCCGATTTTATCGTTGTTGGTCCGGGTGATATTTATACCAGCATTGTGCCGAATCTGCTGGTGCCGGGCATAAAAGAAGCTCTGCTTAAGTCCCCGGCCAAGAAGATATATTTGTGCAATCTAATGACCAAGGTCGGCGAAACAAATAAATTCAAGGGGGAGGATTTTGTTGAAGCCATGGAAGAATACTTGGTTTTTGATGTTTTTGATTGGATAGTTTTCAACAACAAAAGACCGGAGTCGGAAAGAATTCAGAGGTATGAAAAAGAAAGATCTGATCCGGTCGATTATTCAATTGAGAAACTGAAAAATCGTCATGCCCGAATCGTGGAAGAAGATCTTTTAAGGCCGAAAGGATTTATCCGCCATGATCTCAAAAAAGTGTCTCGAGTAATTATGAATATAATTGATGCAGGATAAAGGATTGTTCTTGTTTTCCGGCGGGCTTGATTCGCTGATTGGCGTCAACCTTCTTCAGGCTCAAGGAGTAAAAACAGATCTGGTTTTCTTTGAGGGGTTTTTTCTCAAGGCCGATCGAGCCCGAAGATCAGCTTGCGCCAATAATCTTAAACTGAGGGTGGTTGATTTTTCAGAAGAACAGTTAGTTATCGTCAAGAAGCCGCGCCATGGATACGGCCAGGGTCTTAATCCTTGTGCGGATTGCCACATATTAATGCTTCGTTTAGCCAAATCTTTGATGGAAAAACAAGGATATGGGTTTGTGGCCACTGGAGAGGTGCTGGGCCAAAGGCCAATGAGCCAGACCAAGGGTCGGCTTAAATTGGTTGAGAAAGAGTCCGGCCTGCAAGGATTTTTACTAAGACCTCTCTCGGCTCAACTGCTTCAAATAACTCTGCCGGAAAAGATGGGCCAGGTGGACCGTCGTCGGCTAGAATCCATTTCGGGCCGATCTCGAAAAAGACAGTTGGTCTTGGCCAAGAAGTTTGGCTTAAAAGATTATCCTACGCCAGCCGGCGGATGTTTGCTGACCGATAAAGGGTTTTCAATCAGGTTAAGAGAGTTGTGGCGGGTGAAAAAAGACATTAAGGGAAACGACATTGATCTTTTGAAGATCGGTCGTCATTATTGGATTGGAAAAACAAAGATAGTCGTTGGTCGCGACAAAGACGAGAACAAGAAGATAGAAAAATTAGCTGGCCGAGGGGACAAATTGATCTGGCTCAAGGATATGGCCGGTCCAACGACACTGGTCCGGTCTTATGGCCAGTCTGATGTTTCCCGACAAGCCCTGTCTCGAGCTGAAGAATTGACCCAGCAACACTCTCCTCGGGCGCGCGGAAAAAAGGTCAATTTCATCTCAAAAGATTTTTAAAATAGAATAAAAGGTGTAATGTGGCTCTTCTTCTCCGACTATAGTCAAACAAGGAGTCTGGGTGAATGTTGGCGTCGAAGCAGCTGCCAACCGGATCAAGTTGTTGTTTGAAGTAAAAACAGTTACACTTTCGGGGTTTCAATGTTTCCCCCCTCAACTGGGTTTATTTCCGGCTTCACTTTTTCAACTGGCACTTCGCTTGGCAGAATTTCTGGCTTTTCTTTTGGTTTTGGCTCTTCTGATTTTTCTTCCCCTTTTTGCTCTTCTTCCATTTTTGCTTTTTCTTCCACCAGTTTTTTCTCCACGCGCTCGGTTGCTTCTTTCGTTAAATCTTCATCAAACTTTTTCAAAAGCTCCGGCAATGCTTCAAGAATTTTCGGAAGCAGCTTGATTCCCGCTCGAAAGACTTTCGCTAATGATTGCGCTATTTTCGGATCAAGGGTGCCCATCGACTTACTCTCAATGCTTTCACCCTCTCGCGTCTTTCCGCTCTTAAAAATACTTTCAAAGTCGCGGGGGCTTAATGCCTCAAATTCCTTAAACAACTCATCAAGTTTTTCTTGAAGAATTTTTTCTTTTTCCTCATGAATAAGCCGCTTCCTTTCTGACTGGCTAACCAGCCTCTCTTTTTGTTTTTCTAGAGCTTCTTGCTGGGCTTTTAATTTTTCTAGCTTATCTTTTTCTGAAGATGTGCTTGGCGGATCTTCTTCGGTTGGCGGAAGACCGAGTTTTTCTCGTGCTTTATTCAATCTTGCTTTTGTCTCCTCAATTGACTTCGTTAATCTGGTTATTTCTTGCTGTCGAGCTTCCATTTTGCTCTCCAAATTTTTGAGCTGTTTCTCAGATGATAACTCTGGTTTTTCTGGTTCTTGCCCCTTCCCTATCTTTAACTTTTCCAATTCCTCCGGCGTAAGCTCACCCTTTGTTTTTTTGTCAGCACTAATATCTGCCTGCGTCTCGGCCGGGTTTATTTCGGGATTATTTATATTTGGCGCGCTTTCAAACTTTGACACAGTAGTTTTTATTAATTTTCATTTCTTCCCAAGCGAAACCGCCAATTCATTTTTGCTTCCAAAATACTGTATAAAATAATTACCAAGTGAAGCAAGGCGAACCAAAACTTTTTGACTTTTTCTTGCTGGTGCTCTACACCGAAAATAGTTCGAATGCATTTCGCTGCCTTCGGCGGCAAAAACGAGCCTCGTAATTTGCGGCTGGTCCACAAGCGGGCTCGCCGTATTTTTTGACAATTTCAAGTTTTTCTTTAACAATAAATTATCCTAAAAAATCCGAGGTAAGAATACTTAGTTAAAAATCTGAATTATATTTTCTAATTCTATCTCGGGAGCAGGGAAAAAGATTGACCAACGTCGTATCCTCGCGCCGAACTCATATCCCAATATACGCTACAAAAATAGGCTTCCTTCTTTTTTACACTTTCATCCTCCATGCATGGATCCCATCCGCCAGCAATAAAATAAAAACCGGAACCAAACACATATTTTTCATTTCTGACTATTTCTTGGGGATAAAAACATGGATAATCCACGGACGGATCTTCGCATTTTCTTTTCTCTGATTCCCATTCGGAGATCGGCATTATGTGGATGGACCAAATATAAAAAATCTCTTCGGTTCTTTCCGGTTCTAACAACCATTGTGAAATTTCATCGCTTTCCAAGGGAAGCCCAAAATGTATTATTGTCGTTTGTTCTCTTATTTCTTCTTTTATGGCATAATCCTTCCAACTGAAAGGCATAACTAATTGAAATCCATGCTTTTCGTTCTGGTAGATACTTTTTGTATGCCTTTCCCAATTGGTGGGTTCGCCCCCTTCCGGTGCTTTCACTTCCTCTTTTGGCACTCTAAAATACTGCCAAGCGAAAATTCCTCCGGCGAAAAGAACAATGACAATAATTATAATCCAAATTTTAGAAAAAGCTTGATTGTTCATATTTTTAGTGAATTAGTGAATTATTTAATTATTTTATTAAGAAAATTTTCTTTTACAAAATATGGTTCGCCGATATTTTTCAGATTCTTTGACAGTTTTTAGAACACGGCGAGCTCACTTGTGGGCGAGCCGCAAATCACGGGGCTTGTTTTCGCTTCTTGCGGCGGCGAAAAATGTTCGTGCTAACTTAAGAGTAGTCCGCTTTCGAGAAAAAGTCAATCTTCCCTTTGTTGCCTCACTTCGCTCGGCGGCAAAATTGAACGGGATTTTGGTTGAAAAAATCAATTTTTGGTTTTGTAATAAGTAAAAGAAAATTTTTAATCAAGAATATATGAAGTACTTTATTTATGCCAGAAAATCAATGGAAGACGGAGACCGACAGATTCTTTCGATTGAATCGCAACTCTGTGAGTTGCGGGAATTTGCCACCAAAGAAAAACTTGAAAATTATCGCTTCCTTTCAGGAGGCAAAAACTGCCAAAGAACCTGAAAAATGTCGGCTCGAATCGCATTTTACAAGATCAAAAATTAAGTTTTTACTGGAAATTTCCCTTCAATTTGGTCGTCGAGCGAAGCGAGGCGGCCCATAAATCGTTGACTTTTAGTGAAATGTGCTGTAATTATACACTTTGCGCGAACCTTTTTTGAGCGAAACTGACGCTCCGC
>CAZUSP010000008.1:0-22893 GCA_964623505.1 uncultured Candidatus Saccharibacteria bacterium | reverse complement strand
CCTAAACCGGTCAAAACCAATTTTGGTTATCATATCATCAAAAAAACAGCCGAAGAGGACGAGAATGGCTTCATTCAGGCCAGCCACATCTTGATTTCAACCCAGGATCCATCGGCGACCATGACGGCTTGGCAGAACACCGAGTTGACCGGACGCCATCTGGTGACTGCTCGTCGGTCGATTGATACCATGACTGGCCAAGCAGTCGTTGAGTTGGAGCTCAACAGCGAAGGGGCAGTTCTTTTCGAACAGGTCACGGCTCGGAACATTGGCAAATCATTGGCTATTTTTCTTGATGGTTATGCCATTATTGACACAACGGACGATGGGATAATTGATCAAAATGATCTTTATGCCCCGGTTATTCAAGAAAAAATAGCTGGCGGGAAGGCCGTTATCAGCGGAAGTATGACCCCCAAAGAGGCGGCCCAGATCGCCCAAAGGTTGAAGAGCGGCGCTTTGCCGGTTCCGATCGAGCTTATTTCTCAGAAGGCAGTCGGCCCAACTTTGGGCCGCGACTCCCTGGAACGTTCTTTTTATGCAGCCATTTGGGGCTTGTTGGCCATTATAATATTTATGGTCTTGTTTTACCGACTGCCGGGAGTGATGGCTAGCACTGCCTTGATTATGTTTGTTATATTCTTATTGGCTGTTTTCAAGCTCGTCCCCCAGATAACCTTGACCATGGCTGGTATCGGTGGAGCCATTTTGTCGATCGGCATGGCAGTTGACGCCAATATCCTTATCTTTGAAAGAATGAGAGAGGAGTTTCGGGAGAACAGAGGGTTGGATCGTTCAATTGAGAATGGATTTCAGCGAGCCTGGCCGTCTATCCGGGATGGCAGCGCCACTACCCTGGTGATTGCCGGGCTGATGTGGTTTTTCGGCACTGGTTTTATCAGGGGTTTTTCACTGATTTTGGGTTTAGGCGTGCTTTTAAGTTTGCTTTCAGCTATCTTTATCACCAGATCATTACTGCGTCTTTTTTACGGTGGTATTGGAGAAAAAATAAAATGGCTCTGGCCGTCTTAAAATATGTTTGATTTCATTTTTTATCGTAAATGGTTTTATCTTTTATCTTTGGTTTTGATTCTTGGCAGTTTGGCGGCCTTGTTTTTTTGGGGCCTCAATCTAGGCATTGATTTCAAGGGAGGCAGCTCAATCTATATCGAATATCAGTCGGCCCGGCCTTCGGTTACCGATTTAAGGGTTGGTTTGGGCGAAATAGGTCTGGGCGAGGCTGGGGTCAGAACAGCCGGAGGGAATGGAATCATGATTCAAATTTCCGAAGAGATAGACGAAGAAACCTGGTCGAAGATGATGTCGGTTTTAAGAACCAAAGGAGAGTTGGTTGAGGGCTCTTATGAGTTTGAGACCATTTCGGCGACAATTAGCCGAGAGTTGACCCAGAAGACCCGGCAGGCGGTTATCTTGTCGTTATTGGCCATCTTGATTTACATCAGCTGGGCTTTTAGTAAGGTTCACCGGCCCGTCCCAAGTTGGCAGTATGGATTAGCCGCCCTGACGGCTCTTTGCTTTGACGTGCTGATCATGCTGGGTGTTTTTGTCCTGTTGGGTCAATTTGCCGGAGTCGAGATCACTATTCCGATCGTAACCGCCCTGTTGATCGTCTTTGGTTATTCGGTGAACGATTCAGTGGTTGTTTTTGACCGAATCCGGGAGAATCTTCTCAAGGGGGTTGGGCGGGGTTATGCCGAGACGGTCAACTACTCTTTAAATCAGTCTTTGTCTCGCTCCCTGAAGACCTCTTTTACCACCATCTTAGTTTTATTGTTTTTGTTGTTTTTTGGTGGACCAACTCTCTACTTCTTTTCTCTGGCTTTAGTGATTGGTATTATTTCCGGCACCTACTCATCCCTGTTCATTGCCAGCCCTTTGTTGGTTGATGCCCATCAACGAAAGTTGAATCGCAAATCTTAACCTTTTTTGTATGGCCAAAAGGACCAAATACATTTTTGTGCTTGGCGGGTTCATGTCCGGGATCGGCAAGGGGGTAGCCGCCGCTTCAATTGGCAAGATCCTTCAGGCCAGGGGTTTTCGGGTCAATTTGGTTAAGATAGATTCTTATCTCAATGTTGATGCCGGAACCATGAACCCAACCGAACATGGCGAGGTTTTTGTTTTGTCTTCGGGGCTGGAATGTGATCAGGATATGGGTAACTACGAGAGGTTTTTAGGCCGAGATCTGCTGAATGAGGATTACATGACCAGCGGAATGGTCTATCGTCGGGTGATTGAAAAGGAGCGTCAGCTGGGATACAACGGCCGATGCGTTGAAGCCATTCCCCATATCGTTGAAGAGATTCTTCGTCGGGTCCGTCGCTCGGCTTATTTACACCGGTCTGATGTTTCAGTTTTGGAAGTAGGGGGCACGATCGGGGATTATCAGAACATCATGTTCATTGAAGCGGCTCGTTTCTTGAAACTTAGCCACCCCGAAGATGTTCTTTTTGTGGTGGTAACCTATCTGCCCTTGCCGAAGAAGATTGGGGAAATGAAAACCAAGCCGACCCAGAATGCGATTCGGCTGCTGAATTCTTATGGAGTTCAGCCCGATATTGTTTTGGCCCGAAGTGAACATTCCATTGATCAGAAAAGGCGAGAGAAGATAGCTGTTTCTTGCAATATTAGGCCTGATTCCGTTTTGTCGGCGCCTGATGTCGAGAGCATCTATGATGTTCCCTTCAACTTTGAAAAAGAAAACCTCGGGAAACTGGTTTGTCGCCACCTAGGACTTCCTAATCGGCGGCCAAATTTGGCCGAATGGGAGCAATGGGTGAATCTGACTCATCGAGATCTTCGGCCGATAAAAATTGCGGTTGTCGGCAAGTATTTTAATACGGGTGATTTTATCTTGGGAGATGTTTACGTTTCAGTGCTGGAAGCCATTAAGTTCTCGGCTTATCATTTAAAACGGCAGCCCCAGACAGAGTGGCTTTCTTCTCAAGATTTTGAATCTGGTCAAGTTAAGTTGAGTGTTTTGGATGATTATGATGGGGTTATCGTTCCGGGCGGTTTTGGCCAGACGGGGGTGGCCGGCAAACTTCAGGTCATTAATTATGTTCGGAAGAAAAAAATACCTTATTTAGGTCTTTGCTACGGCATGCAGCTGGCGATAGTTGAGTATGCTCGCAATGTTTTAAAGCTGTCAGCTCATACGACCGAGATCGATCCAGGAACCGAACATCCGGTTATTGACATAATGCCGGAACAGAAAAAGAAAATGGATCGTCGAAGGTATGGTGGAACAATGAGGCTTGGTGCCTATCCGGCTTTGATCAAACAGGGTACTATTGCCTTCCGGGCCTATGGCCGGAGCAGGGTTATGGAGAGGCATCGTCACAGATTTGAGGTCAACCCCGAGTACATTAAGAGGCTTGAGAAACGAGGTTTGATATTTTCGGGCCGATCTCCTAATGGCCGACTGATGGAGATAATGGAACTGCCGTCCAAAGAACATCCATTTTTCGTCGGAACTCAATTTCACCCTGAATTTCAGGCCCGGCCGCTGTCTCCCCATCCTCTTTTTAATGAGCTGATAAAAGCGGCGATCAAATCTCGATCGCTGGCAATCGGCCGAAAATCGTGATAATATGTCTCATATCAAGTTCTTTGATGGTAGTTTTTTTTGATATTGATCAAACAATTGTAAGGGGGCGAACGCATTTGATGATTCTCGATCATTTTTGGCGAAAAAGATGGCTAAAGATTCATCACTTGCCTCGTTTGGCCTTGGCCGGTTTCCGTTATCGGATGGAATACTTTTTTGGCCGGCCAAAGGCAGATACCTTGAAGCAAATTTATTTGTTTTTGGCCGGGCATCGGGTTTCTGAACTTGAAGACGAGCTGCAAAATCTTTTCGAAGCAGCCATCAAAAGCCGGTTGCTTGATCTAGCTCGGGAAGAGATAGAGAAGCATCGCCTGGCCGGCCGGAAGATAGTTTTAATTTCAACGGCCTTGAGTTCACTGGCCGATATCATCGGATTGACTCTGGGGGTGGATCAGGTGATCGCCAGCCGGCTAGAGGAAAAGAATGGACGGCTGACCGGAAGGCTCGCCACGACAGTTTTCGGGACAGAAAAACTGATCAAAGCCCGGGAGATAAGCCCAGATCTGTCTCAAGATTGGTTCTACAGTGATTGTTTTAGCGATGAGCCCTTATTACTGGCGGTCGGATTTCCCCGGGTAGTTAATCCGGATAGGCGGCTAAAGAAAATAGCTCAAAAAAGAAAGTGGCTAATTCATTATTGGAATTAAAATTAAATCATGAAAATAGATTCTGTTGATTTCAGCTTTCAGACTAAAAATCTTTTTGATTTTATTGATCTAACCGATCAGATCAAGGATTTTTTGTCGGGCACGGGTATTAACAACGGGCTGGTCAACATCCATTGTTTGCACACCTCGGCCTCATTGATGCTCAATGAAAACGAGCCTCTTTTAATAGAAGATATGAAAAACAACCTCGAAGCCACTGCTTCAAAAGATGACAAATATAATCATGATAATTTTGATCGCCGAACGGTCAATATGTGTCCAGATGAGTGCGCTAATGGCCACTCTCACTGCAAGGCCATTCACCTGCCATCAAGCATAACTTTGAATTTCAAAGGGGGAAAGTTGCAACTTGGCCAGTGGCAGAGAGTGTTTTTGGTTGAGCTGGACAGATCAAGGCCTCGAAAGGTTCAGGTTCAGGTTATTGGCGAGTGAAGACCTCTATTTATTATGGTTAAAAAAGGGGCAAATCAGAGCCAGATTGGGAATGTGCTGGATCGAGGCGTTGATGAAGTGATTGACCGGTCTCGGCTTAAAAACAGATTGAAATCAGGGGATGTTTTGCGGGTCAAACTTGGCATAGATCCGACCAGTCCTAATTTTCATTTAGGGCACACTATCCCTCTGCTGAAACTGCGAGACTTTCAGTTATTGGGCCATCGGGCAATATTGATCATTGGCAATTTCACCGGATTAATTGGAGACACTTCTGACAAGGAAGGCGAGCGGCCGATGTTAAGCGAAGGAGAAATAGCTGAAAATGCCCGTACTTATGTTGAGCAGGCTGGCAGGATTATCGATACTGATCAAGCCGATATTTTATATAATGCTGATTGGCTCAGCCAACTTGATTATCGACAGATTGGTCGCCAGGCCAACGTTTTTTCAATCAACGAATTTATCTCTCGGGACAACATTGCCCGAAGATTAAAGGCCGGCCAGAGAGTTTCTTTGCGCGAAACCCTTTACCCTTTAATGCAGGGCTATGACTCGGTCCACGTTCAGGCCGATGTGGAAATTGGAGGAACCGATCAACGTTTTAACCTTTTGGCCGGTCGAGAGATGCAAAGATTCTATGGTCAAGAACCTCAAGACATAGTTACGGGGCCACTTTTAGAAGGCCTGGATGGCCGCAAGATGAGCGCCACTTTCGGCAACACGGTTGACCTTTTAGACAAACCCAATGATATGTTCGGTAAGATAATGTCATTAAGCGATGATCTGATCATCCGTTATTTCGTTTTATTGACCAGAATTGATCTGGCGGTTGTTGATGGCTACCGGAAAGATATTGAAAATGGGGCTAATCCTCGTGACTTGAAGCTCAAATTGTCTTTTGAGATTGTTCGACAATATTATTCGGAAATTGAGGCAAAAAAAGCCGAGGATTATTTTATTAAGACTTTTTCGAAAAAAGAAATTCCATCAGAGATACCAGAATTCAAGCCAAAAGACTACTCTCTGTTGTCTATTCTTGTTGATTCCGGCTTGGTTTCTTCTAGGTCTGAGGGCAGAAGGATAGTCGGGCAGGGAGGAGTTAAGATTAACGGGCAAAAGATTAAGAACATAGAGGTTATGGTTGATCCTGGCGCAGTTATCCAAAAAGGCAAACTAAATTTCTTAAAGATACTTTGATTCTAATTCCCTGATTTTGTATTGATAAAGCGGGGAGTTTGCAGATCCTCCGATTAGTCTAGACAAAATGGGTGATCTCAATGCCGGGTAGCAAGGGCGTTGGCAGTTTCGGCCCGAAGAGCGGATCTGGGGCTGGCGGCAGCGGAAAATGATCTCCGGGCTACGGAAATCCGGGTGGCGGCCCGCGCGGTGGCGGGCCGAGGCAAGCAAGGATTTGTGGAGGGACTTCAGGGAACGAGGTCCCTTCTCTTTATGATAGAACCGAAAGAGATATAATGTGTGCATGTATATTCCGAGAGCAAAAACCAAAGAATTGAACGGTGGACTAAAGGTTGTTTTATTTTCCAAAAGATAAATCAATGCAGTTTATATTGATGCTTGCGTTCTTTTTGGTTCGGTTCACGACAGGCGCCCGGGCCTGGCGCACCTTCTAGGGCACCTGGTTGAGTTCGGGGGCACGAATCATTTTTCCCGGCTTGAGATAAGAGAAAAGATGAATAAGTGCGGGATTAAGACCAGCGCCCGAACCTCATATTATTTCACAAAATATTCAGATTCGGCTCTGACTGAAGATCATCGAAATTTGCTGGAGATCTTTCAGCAAAAGATCTTTTTTGCTCGTCTGACGAAAGATGTTTTTACGGTTGAAAAAAACAGAGCGGTGGAGGAGATAAAAGAAAGAGATCCGGATGTTGCTTCTTGTTTTTTTGATCTTCTGCTGAAAAAACAGGCCCAAGAAGAGATCAGTGCCCTTTTTAGACCGGTGGGGCCGCTCAAGACCTGGAAGCGATCAGCCCGTCAGAGATTGAGGACGCCTATCTTTTTTTCTATCAACCGGCTATAGTTTTTTATATTTTTGTCTGTTGTAGGCCATGTATTTTCTTCCCTATTAATGTACTTTCTGATATAATTCATTATGTTTCTAGGCATGGATGCTTCTTCTTCAGGTAATTTTCAGAAAAATACATGGACATAGGCATGTTCTCAAGTGGGGGCGTTATCTTCTTTGCTCAAAAACCTGATTTCCCCGAAACATTATGAATATAATTTGGCCCATCCTATTAGCCGTAAGCACGGGAGGAGTACTTATTTGGTTTTTCGCCGGCAGACTTAAAAAGGAGCCCATGATTTCTGTTCAAGGACAGGATGTAGACTCTTTTTTGAAGAAGACCAGAGAAATGGTGAAGCCAGCAGCGAAAGGATTGCTTCTTTGTCACGCCGGAAAAAGATTTGAGGAAGCAATGCTCTATCAGTTTAATACCGGGGGCAAGTGCTTAAGGCCGGCTCTCGTTTTGTTAAGTTGTGCCGCCTGTGGAGGAAGAGAGAAAGACGCTTTATATGCGGCGGCTTCGGTGGAGTTGTTGCATAATTATTCTTTAATTATTGATGATATTATCGACCATAGTGATTTGAGAAGAGGAGAATTGACTACTTGGAAGAAATGGGGGTCTTCAATCGCACAGTGCACGGGGGTGCATTATGTGGCGGCTGTTTTTCAGGGGGCCTTGCGCTCTCCGGAACCGATTCGCATTTCAGCAATATTGTCAGATGCCTTGCAGATTTTACTCGAAGGCGAGATGCTGGATATTTTTCAGGAAAGAGCCGGCCGCCAAGACGAACCGCTGGTACTCGAACAAAGATATGGGGTGGTTGAGAAAAAAGATTATCTCGAAATGGCTGATAAAAAAACAGCCAAGCTTTTTGAAGCGAGCTGCCTGGTGGGCGGGACATGTGCCGGAGCCTCTCCGGGAGAATTAAAGGCGCTGAAGGATTATGGATTCAATCTGGGAATGGCTTTTCAGGCCAGGGATGATATTCTGGATATCTTTGGGCAAGACGACTTTGGCAAGAAGATAGGCAAAGATATTGAGGAGAGAAAAGGGGGGAACATTGTGATTCTTTTTGCACTGGAAGAAAAGGGCAATGAAGAGCTGAATAACATATTATACAAAGATAACTTGACCGAGGCAGATATTAAAAGAGCGATTGAGATCATCTCTCAAACTGGAGCGTTGGGAAGAGCAATGGAGTTGTGCCGAGAGTATGCCGATAAAGCCAAAGATTTTCTCAATAGGTTGCCGGCTGGCCCAGAGCGGGCGATGATGGAAAGCATTGTTGAGTACGTGTTGGATCGAGCGAAATAAATTAAAGATTTTTTAAAAATGAGCGAAGAGAATGTAATTTTAGTCGACCAGGAGGATAGGGAGCTCGGCCTAGCCGACAAAAAGGCGGCCCATTTGGGCCAGGGGAGGATTCATCGGGCGTTCAGCATTTTTGTTTTTAACAACAAAGGTGAATTTTTGCTTCAAAAAAGAGCGGCCGGCAAGATGCTCTGGGCCGGTTATTGGAGCAACACCTGTTGTAGTCATCCGCGGCCGGGAGAGGACGTTTCGATGGCTGGCCAAAGACGGCTACAGGAAGAGCTGGGCTTCTCCTGTAAATTGAAGAAGATAGGTTCCTTCTTCTATTCGGCCTTATTTTATAATATTGGTCTCGAGAAAGAATTTTGTCACGTTCTGGTAGGAAAGTATAATGGTGAAGTGCGGCCTGATCCAGAGGAGATAGAAGAGATAAAGTGGCTTTCTTGGCTGGAAATATTGAGAACGGTCCGGGAAGATCCAGATTCTTGGACGCCTTGGTTAAAAATGGAATTAGAAAAATTTAGCCACATTTTAAAAAACATAAAAAATTAAATGATGAACAAAACAGATCAATCACTTTTCGAATATTATGATTTTAACGAACAGGATGGAAAGAATTATCCTGTCATTTCAAGGATTCTTAAAGAATTGACACCAAAGAAAATTAAAGATGCCAACGAAGAAGTAGCCCGGGTTAATCTTCCGGACGAGTTCTATGACTGGGTCCACGCATATAATGAAATAGGCGAAAAATCGAGGAATGAATATTTTTGGAAATGGCTTTATCGAGTAGTTCAAACCATAACCCTACCGGCAGTTCCTCAAAAATTTAGAGGCTCGATTTTCAGGAACAAAATCATGATGATCTTTTTTGTTACCCTTTTCGATGATGTTGCCGACAAACATAATGTGCGTAATCAAGAATTTCTTAATGACCTGCTAGATGCGCCCTTTCGTCCGGAATTTTTTGAGACCAAAGATTATTCCGATAAGAATAAGAAACACATGTCTTTGATGATTAAAACATGGCGAAGCATCAAAGCAGGGTTGGCCCAATATCCTCAGTACAAAGAAATAGAAGATATCTTCGACTATGACACTCGCCAACTTTTGAATGCAATGCGATATTCTTACCTTGTTAACAATCAGCCAGCTTTGATTAATTCATTGGAATACTGGACCTACCTGCCGCATAATATGCAGGCCATCATTAGTCTCGATATTGACTTGATGGCTTTAAATGAATTTAACTTTGATAGATTGGGTATCTTCCGGGAGATTGCGCACGAAGCTCAGAAAATGGCTCGCATTGGGAACTGGATCAGCACTTGGGAGAGAGAGGTTCATGAAAAAGACTATACTAGTGCTGTTTTTGCTTATGCCCTGGAGGCGGGCGCTATAACAATCAATGATTTAAGAGGAGGGACAGAAGAAGATATTATTGCAAAAATAGAAGAGTCAAAAGCAAATAAGGCCATTTTGATAAATTGGCAGGAATCTTATAGCCAAATTTTAGAAAAGTCTAAAGAAATAAACGTATCTTTAGGTTTGACAGATTTTTTGAATGGATTAGAAAAACTTTTAACTTATCATTTAAGCAGTCGCGGATATAAATAATGGAGCTGATTTTGCTAGACAAAATTATATTGACTTTGATTAATACTACCGCCATCGGCTTAGGCCTTTGGGTTTATTTCGCTGGAGAGGGTGGGTCGAAAACAAGGAAATATTTTTCTTTTGTCACCCTGTCAATGTTAATTTGGATTAATGCCGGATATTTCTTAACTTATTCTACGCACTTAGATTCAGCAATGATTTGGGCCAGGCTGGCTCCGTCAAGCGTCTTAATATTCCTTATTTTATTTTATTTATTTTCACTTTTCTTTCCAAAGAAACAAAACAGAAATCCGATTCTGAACGGATTTCTTATTTTTTGGAGCTTAATCTTGTCGCTAATAACCTTAATCACCTCGTGGGTGATTGAAACCGTTAATTTTGAAAAGTGGGGGGTGAACCCCATCTTCAGCGAGTGGGGACAAATTGTATTTTACGCCACGGTTACAATATTTACTTCATTGATAGTTTCCAACCTGATAAAAAATTATTTAACAGCACCGGCCAGGACAAAGACTAAGGTTCAATACTTGTTTGCTGGTTTTTTTGTTTTTATTTTGATGAACTTGATCTTTAATATTTTCTTGCCACTTTTCAGAAATTCAATCCAATATTGGCAGTTCGGAAACTATTCGGCAATTTTCCTTTTAGGATTTACTTCTTATGCTATCGTCAAAAAAGAGCTTTTTAATATTAAAGTGGCCCTAACTTCGGTTGTTGTGGTTCTGATCGCCATTTTATTGGCAATTGATTTTTTCATATTGACAGAAACTTCGGGCGTGATGGTATTGAAGGGAGCAACATTCGTAGCTTTTTTGGCTCTCAGTGTAGTTTTGTTCCGAGTCATGAATAACGAAGCGAGGCAAAAGGAAGAAATTGAGAGGGTGGCGAGCGAACTCGAAAAAGCCAATCGTGACTTGAAGAAACTAGATCATGCTAAGTCGGAATTTCTTTCAATTGCTTCGCATCAGTTGAGAACTCCATTAACGGCTATGCGAGGATATCTCTCGATGTTAATTAAAGAAGAGTTCGGTCCATTGTCTCCCCGGATTAAAGAAGTTTCCAATGAAGTCTATCAGGCCTCTTTGAGATTATTAAGGCTTTCCAATGATTTATTGAGTGTTTCTCGCATTCAGACCGGAAAGCTTGCTTTGACCTACAAAAAGGTTTCAGTAAAGGAATTGATTTCTTCAGTGGTGAAAGAATTCAAAATTGAGGCGGGGAAAAAGGGATTAGCTTTGAAAATTGATATAGAAAATGACTTGCCTCCAGTTGAAATTGATGCTGAAAAGATTAGGCAAGTGATTCTGAACATTGTTGACAACGCTTTGAAATATACGAAAGAAGGGGGTGCGACTGTTTCAGCCAAGCTTTCTCAACCCGATCGCATTTTAATACAAATTGAGGACACTGGGGCTGGGCTGGACAAAAAGGATATGAACAAGCTTTTCCAGAGTTTTTCTCGCGGCCAGGCTGGCGCGTCTTTCCATTCAGCCGGCACGGGATTGGGGCTTTATGTGGCTCGTAAATTCGTTGACCAGCACAAAGGGCGTATTTGGGTCAGAAGCCCAGGCCGGGGCCAGGGGTCAACTTTCTTTGTGGAGCTGCCGGTTAAGGCACTCAAAACAAGTTAATAATTGATAAAGGGCGATATTGAAAAATCTGATCAGCAACGATAAGGCAATGATTCCGCGGTGTGCTTTTGCAGAAGCCAAAAAGGGAGTAGTCTATGCGCGAAAAAGGATTTCGGAAAAGAGTCGAGGGCTTTATCTGTCAAAGATGCGGTCACGGAGCAGAGGGTGATGGTTATACAGATCACGGCCCGGCTTGTTTGTGATCGAAACATGTTGACGCCTGCCCAGAGGATGGAAAAGCGGAATGTAGTGGCCCGATGAGGCCAATAAGGGCAGGGGTCAGAAATGGTCGTTACATATTCACTATCGTTGCCTCGAACGTGTCTCAGGTATCGAGTTTGGTCTGCTTTGAACGACAATTTCGAGGAGATCATCAAACTGGCCAGTCGGCCGCTTAAGTAGTGGCAGGTGTGTTTCAAAGAGGTTAATAAAATATGCCGGCCTTATTTGGTAAAGACTGCTTGTGTTTTAGTGTTTTTTAAAATCAGAAAACTTCTCCTTGAGCCTGCATTATATGGGAAAGCGGGTTTTTTGGTCCACCGCCTTGACTTCAATTATAATTATGGTTAAATTGGGTCACTATGCCTAGCATTGATTATCGTCAAATTCAGGCAGAACTGTTTGAGTTCATTTCGCCTCGCTCGCAAGATGTTTTAGCCCGTCGTTTCGGTTTAGGGCGTCCGCATCGGGACACCCTTGATGCCATTGGTCGCGATCTGTTAATTACCCGGGAAAGGGTCCGTCAGATTGAAGAGGCGAGCCTGTCAAAATTAAGGAGTGTGCAAACCCCGCGGGTGAAAGATTTGCGGCGCGCCTTTTGCTCTTATTTGGAGGAATATGGGGGATTGAGGCGAGAAGACATGATTTTGGACAATTTAAGCTCGGACCAGAAAGAACGGCCCTACGTTTTATTCTTTTTGGCTCTAGCGCCGGATTTCTTCTCTACTAAAGCCGATGAATTGGTTTATCCATTCTGGGCGACAGATGAGAAAAAGATAAAATTGGCCCATGAGGTGATTGAGAGTTTGGTCTCCGAGATAGAGAGCCGCCATCGGCCCTTGCTGGAAGATGAGATATATGATATTTGCCCTCTTGAGAAGGCCCTGGTTAAATCATGTCTGGAGATTGCTCGTAAAATAGAGCAGGGCATTGACGGGAGCTACGGTTTGGCTGATTGGCCGGAGGTTTGTCCCCAGAGACTCAAGGACAAGGCCTATTTGGTTCTGAAAGAGACCGCCCAACCTCTTCATTTTACTCGGGTGGCCGAAATAATAAATGAATTTAATGCTCGTTGGCAGCAAAGCGGCTGTCGAAATACTCGACAGGCCCTTTCTCAAACTGTTCACAATGAACTGATCCGTGATCCCCGCTTTGTTTTGGTGGGCCGAGGTCTTTATGCTTTAAAGGAGTGGGGGTATGAATCAGGAACGGTTAAAGACCTGATTATTAGAATTTTAAAGGAAAGCAACCGGCCGATGACTCGAGATGAAATAGTTGACCAGGTTTTGAAGCAGAGAATGGTTGAGAAGACGACAGTTCTCTTCAACCTTGGCCGCAAAGATCATTTTCGCCAGAATCCCAACAAGACCTACTCGTTGGTGAAAGATTAAGATCGGTTATTTATGGATGAGATTATTATTCTAGGATCCGGACTAGCTGCCTTTTTTTCTTATCTTGGACGGCTCTTTTTGAGTTGGTGGTGGATTCTGCCACCATTTTTGCTTTATCCTCTCTGGCAAAAGAGCTACCTTTATTTCATCCAAAATAAATGGCTTGAGAAAAAAGGACAATATCGACTTTTAGAGATAAAACTATCGGAAGAAATCAACCGACCGATCAAGGCGATGGAACAGCTTTTTTCCAACCTGTGGTTTGTTCTGGATGACCCCAACGTCCGAGAAAAGTGGATGGAGGGCAAGCAACTGCTCCATTTTTCTTTAGAGATATTGGGTCGAGGAGGCAGGATCCATTTTCTAATCAGAGTTCCGTCGGTTCATGTTGAAACGGTCAAGTCGATCATCTATGCCCAGTATCCGGAGTTAGAGATCGTTGATTTCGAGGATTATACTTCGGCCGTTCCCAATCCGCTGCCGAATCAGGACTGGAATCTTTGGGGCTCCGACATGAAGCTGGTCAAGGCCGATAGCTACCCGATTAAAACCTACCCGGTCTTTTTTGAAGAAAGTCCGTCTGATAAAGACCAGTTCAAGATCGAGCCGCTGGCGGCCTTGCTGGAAGGACTGACCACCTTGAAGCCAGAAGAACAAGTCTGGATTCAGATCGTGGCCACACCAACGCGAGAGGACCTGACTGGTTGGCTGACCCGAGCCAAGTCAGTGCGCGATAAAGTGCTGCAACGAGGCAAATCCGAAGAGGTTATTCGCACGCCAATTATCCAGCAGGTGATTGGCATCTTGTTTTTTCGACAAGAGTTTAAAGAGATCGAGGTCAAAGACAAGCCGGCTCCTTCTTTGCAAGAAATTGTCGAAGCCGACAAAAAAGTTGCCGAAGCAGTTGATCGGAAAGCGGCCAAGCCCAGCTTTGACTGCTTTATCCGAGTTATATATTTAGCCAAAAGAGATATTTTCTTCAAGCCCCGAGTGACCATCCCGATCAACTTCTTTTTGGGCTTCAATACTGAAAACTTGAATGGTTTCAAGCCAAAATCAACTTCGATCAAGTATCCTCCTTTTGAAGACCGGCGGCTTTATTTAAAACAGAGAGATGTTTTCTGGCGTTATTTAAAAAGACTGGTTCCAGGATATCCCGAAACCAGCGAGACCTATATTCTCAATACTGAAGAGCTGGCCAGCTTGTTCCACTTTCCTAGCCGGACGTTGGCTCCAGCTTCCGGGCTGGAAAGAGTTCGAGCTAAAAAAGGAGAACCTCCGTCAAACTTGCCGGTGGGCTGAGTTATATTTCAAGCATCGGCTAATTATGGTAAAATAGGGTCGTTATGGCCGAAGAGATAACTTTTTTAGGAGTAACCAATTTCAGAGGTCAAGAAAAGCGTTTTGGAATAAAGCCGCTGGACCGTCGCCAGCACTTTTACGTGGTTGGTAAGACCGGCATGGGGAAATCCGAACTGCTCAAAAATATGGCCATCCAGGATATAGAGGCGGGTCACGGTTTGGGCTTTATTGATCCTCATGGGGAAACGGTTGATGCCTTGTTGGATTTTATTCCTTCTCATCGGGTGAATGATGTCATTTATTTCAATCCGGCTGACATGGAAAACCCGGTAGCTTTCAATGTAATGGAAAAAGTGTCGGCTGAATTGAGGCATCTGGTAGCTAGCGGACTGATGGGAGCTTTTAAAAAAATGTGGCCGGATGTCTGGAGTGCCCGCATGGAATACATTCTAAACTACGCTATTCTGGCCTTACTCGAGCAGCCGGGAGCTACTTTATTGGGCATTAACAGGTTGCTGTCGGATGTAAATTACCGGAATAAGGTTATTAAAAAAGTGACCGATCCAGTAGTTAAATCTTTCTGGACCAAAGAATTCACCCGCTATAGCGGAAGGTATGAAGTCGAAGCGACGGCTGCTATTCAAAACAAGATTGGTCAGCTGATTTCAGCCCCCTTGATTCGAGGAATTGTCGGTCAGGTTAGAACCTCGATTGACATTCGCGCAGCCATGGATAACGGAAAGATATTTCTGGTCAACCTTTCTAAGGGAAGGGTGGGGGAAGACGCTTCTAGTCTTTTGGGGGCTTTGATTGTGACCAAGCTTCAGATTGCAGCCATGTCCCGGGTTGATGTTCTAGAAAAAGACCGTCGAGATTTCTATCTTTATGTTGATGAATTTCAGAATTTTGCTACAAAGTCATTCACCAATATCTTTTCCGAGGCCAGGAAATACAGACTGAATCTAATCATCACCCATCAGTATGTTACCCAGATGGAAGAATCGATTCGGGATGCTGTTTTCGGAAACGTTGGAACATTGGCTTGTTTCCGGGTTGGCGCCGAAGATGCCGAATATCTAGAGAAGGAATTTGCTCCTGATTTTGAGGCCTTAAACATAGTCAATTTAGACAAATACAATATTTATATTAAATTGATGGTCGATGGGTTGGCCAACCGAACATTTTCGGCCAGGACTCTTCCCCCCAGAGATTTGCCGGAGAAAAATCATCGGGAAAAGATCATCAATGTTTCGCGAGAGCGTTATGGCACACCTCATAAAAAAGTTGAAGACAAGATAAGTCGCTGGATGGAGGAGGTTGAGGTTGCCGCTGCACCCAGAACGGCTGAGCTTTACGACGCTGTTTGTAGCAGCTGCCGGAAAGAATTCAAGCTTACCTTTCCGCCGGTGGCCGGCCGTCTTTATTATTGTAAAACTTGCTTGAAAAAGATTGCCCAAGAAGAAGGAATGGACGAAGAAACGTCTGCTCATTCCGGCTATCGGGAGGTGTTGAAAAAGATAATCGACCGTTCGGCGCGTCGGCGCAGCGGACCAAAGATCATTAGGCCTAATCAAACAGTTAACTTAGATGATTGATCATTTGAATAAAATTGATCTTAAAGGGAAAAAGGTTATATTGCAGCTGGACTTTGAAGAACCAATCGGGTCGTTTCGAGAGACAATAAATTATTTAATTCAGCAATCTTGTCTTTTAATTGTCATTGGAAGCCTGTCTTCTGAAATGAGTTTCGCTTCTCGGGTAGAAGAGCTGGGGCGAGTGACCGGCCGGCCGGTTTCTTTTTTAACCAACTCTGTTTTTGAGAAGAATTTGCCCGAGCAGGTCAAAAATTATTTAGGCCAAGGGCGGGTGGTTTTGCTTGAAAATCTTGGCTTTTATCCCGAGGAGAAAACAGGAGATTCGGTGCTGGCCCAGGCACTGGCCCGGCTGGCTGATTTCTATGTCAATGAGTGCTTTAGTTTAAGCCACATGTCTTATGCCTCTTTGACTCAAATTCCTGATTTCATTGAAAGCACAACTGGAAAATATTTTAGTCAAGAAATAAAAGCAGTTGAAAGACTTCGGGAAAAACCCCTGACAGTGGTGGTTGGCGGCGATCAGGTGGTTAATTCGGTTGAGGCCATCTTGTCTTTTTTAAATCAAGCCGAACATATTCTGGTTAGTGCTAAGATTGCCGAGGCGATCTTTAAAGTAAAGGGCATCTCCCCCGGGCGCGATTGGCCGGAAGCGGGTGCGATTAAATTGATCGACCGTTTAGACATAACCAACAACAAGATTCATCTTCCCCTTGACGTGGTCACTGGACCCAGGAAGCTGGACGACACCTATCGTCGTATCTTTGCTCCGGGAGAAGCCAGAAAAGAAGATGAGATATTTGACATTGGTCCAGAAACAATAAAACTTTTCTCGCGAATAATAAGTAATTCTCCGGCTCTACTGTGGCGGGGCCCTTTAGGCTTGTGTCGCTGGCCGGAATTCAGCCAGGGAACCCGGCTGGTTGTCAAATCAGTCGAGAAAAAATCATTCTCGGTTGTAGCCGGGCGAGAGACTATTTCTTTTTTAAGGCAGGTGAATTTAATCGATCACTTTACTCATGTTTCCCATGGGGGAGAAGCGATGATGAGGGCAGTTGGCGGGCAGAAGCTGCCGGCCCTTAAGGCTTTATCGGGCAATAAATTGATTGGTTGATATGGATTTGCTGCCCATCAAAAACATGGCCGAGGCGTCTGATTACATTGGTCAATTGTCTCGTCAGACCAAGATTGTGATCTATGGGGACGAAGACGTGGATGGGGTGTCTTCGGTAATAATTATCAAGGAGTCATTAGAGCGGCTTGGCTTTTCATCGGTTAAGCCGATGTTTTGTTGGCAAGAGAAAGAGGGTCATGGCTTCAGCCTAGAGGCGCTTGAGTCGATTAAGAGCATAGAACCAACATTATTAATATTAGTTGACTTGGGAATTACGAATGTTGATTCGGTCAACGAGGCTCGTCGCGGCGGGATTGAAGTGATCATAATTGATCATCATGAGCCTCTGAATGGTACCTTACCCAAGGCCAATTTCATCATCAACCCAAAACAACCACAGGATGATTATTACTTCAAACAGTTGGCCGCCGCCGGTCTTAGTTATCACTTCAGCTGTTGGCTTCTTCACCGAGATCCGGATTTCAATTTATTGAGGGATAGTTTTGTTGAGTTGGCTGGTTTGGCTACCTTGGCCGATATGATGCCGTTAGAAGAAGACAATCGGCCGATAGTTGATTATATGCTTGACATCTTGCCGGGAACCGGCAGAGTATCTTTAAGATTTTTGATGGAACGTTATATCAACGAAGAAATCGGACTAAAAGAAGCTTTACATCGAGTCATTGGGATTTTAAATGCCAGCGAGGTGGATAATCAAAGAATGGCCGAATCATTTTTACTTTTAACCGAGGGGCGTCTATCCAGGATTGAAAAAATGGTTAAACATCTAGAAGAAAAAATGGCCGCATACCTGCGCCTCAAAGAAGAAATTGCGGCCGAAGCCGAACAGCGTCTGTCAGCAGAAGAGATGCCCGATATAATTTTTATCGGTGATGAATCCTGGCCCCGCCGGGTTTTAGCGGCGGTCGCGGCTCGCTTGGCTGATAACTATCATCGGCCTGTTTTTATCTATCATCAGGGGGTTGAGATCAGCCGGGGGTCGGTTCGGTCGCCGGAAGGAATTAACTGTGTTGCCCTGATGAGTGCTTGTTCTCATCACCTGATTAAATATGGCGGTCATCCGCCGGCTGCCGGATTTCAAGTCAGAAATGAGAACCTGCAAAAACTACGTCTTTGTTTGATTGAAAATTATCGTAAACTATATGGACAAGATTGTTGCTTACATTGATGGCGGAGCCAGGGGGAATCCCGGCCCGGCCGCTCTCGGGGTGGTAATATATAATAAGTCAGGGGACCAGCTCAAGGAATATGGCCAACCTCTTGGTGTTAAGACCAATAATGAGGCTGAATACCTAGCCGCTATATTCGCCCTGGAAAAGATCAAGGCTCTTTGGGGCAAAAGTCGGATAAAAAATCTTTCGGTTGAAGTATATTCTGACTCCCAGCTTTTGGTTGAACAGATCAATGGCCGATATAAAATAACCAACGACAAGCTAATACCTCTTTTTATTAAGCTGTGGAATTTGAAAATTGATTTTGGCCAAGTGATTTTCCGTGCGGCCAGGAGAGAAGATAATCAAGATGCCGACCGAATGGTCAACCAGGCTCTGGACAACGTCCAGGCAAAGCTGTGCTAGATATTGACAGGGGTGTTTTAATCCATTATAGTCAGATAGCCTGATCTGCGAGGTGACCGCGCTGTCTTTGACAGCGAGGAAAGTCCGAACACTCTCCTGGCGACAGGAAAAAGGGTAGCGGCTAACGGCCGTCGTTTGGGTTTCGACCTGAATAGAGGTGCGAGCAGAGACGCCACGCTTCGAAAGAAGCTGGCTCCCCTTTGGGGAGAGCTTCGGCGAAAGCCGAAGGTGAAACGGCCAAATCCTTACCGGGTGCAAGAGCAAATCGGAGATTTTTCTCCAGGTGGCTCGCTTGAGCTGATTGGCAACAATCAGCCCAGATAGATGGTCATCTGAAACAGAATTCGGCTTATCACAGGTCAGGCTTTTTTGTTTTACCAATTCTGATAAAATAGGCTGACGGTTTTATGATTACTAAAGTTTTCAATCATCAGACAAAAAACAGCATTTCTGCCAGCTTGGTCTTAACCTTGGCCAGCTTATTCAGCGCCTTGCTTGGATTAGTTAGAAATCGGTTGATCGCCGGCGGATTCGATCCAATCGAGAGAGATATTTATTTTGCGGCTTTGCGTCTGCCAAACTTTGTGGCCACGGTTTTGATCATGGGGGCTATTTCGGTGGCCGTGGTGCCACTTTTTCGCGAATATAGTCAGCGTTCAGAGAAAGAGGGCTGGCTTTTTTTGTCGGCCGTTTTCAATCAACTTCCTCTTTTCTTGGCTTTTGTCTCATCTCTTCTGATCATTTTCGCGCCGCAGATAATTTCCCTTATTACACCGGGGTTTGATTTGGCTACTCAGATAGAAACAGTTTGGCTGATGCGAATAATGCTTCTAACGCCTATGCTTTTAGGACTAAGCACAGTTATTTCGGCTACACTTCAATGCTTTGATCGTTTTTTGATCAGCGCCCTGGCTCCAGTTTTCCATAATCTAGGAATCATTCTCGGCATCGTTTTTTTCGTTCCTTGGATGGGTTTGGTCGGTTTGGCCTGGGGCATGGTTTTTGGGGCTTTACTTCATTTGGGCATTCAACTTCCCTCGTTTTTTTCTTTACGAGCCAGCCAATCAACTGCTTTTGCCTGGAATCATGTTGGTTTAAAAAAACTGGTGGCTCTGGCTACTCCCCGATCGCTGGCGATCATATTAAACCAGAGCAATCTTTTGATCGTCATGGCGGCCGCTTCTTTATTAGCTGTTGGCAGTGTTTCTATTTATCACCTGGCTGGTGATTTTGGCCAGGCCCTGACTCGACTGGTCGGCGTTTCTTTTACCACGGCCATCTTTCCAACAATGGCCCTTTCTTTTGCCCGTCGCGAAAAAGAGAGATTCGTTCATGATTTTATGAACAGCTTTCGCCAGATCATGTTTTTGATTTTGCCGGGCAGTATGCTGTTTTTTGTTCTTCGGGCTCAGTTGGTCAGAATAGTTTTGGGCACAGGCAAATTCTCATGGGAAGACACTCGTTTAACCGCCGCCTGCCTAGGTCTTTTTTGTTTAGGCATATTTGCGCAAGCCTTGACCACTCTCATTTCGCGCACATTTGGCGCCATGCAGGACAATAAAACTCCGGCTTGGGTTGTTTTGGCATCTGTTTTATTGAACATTCTGCTCATTTTTGTTTTGGCCAACCTCCTGGGTCAGCCGGGCTGGTTTCAAGAAACGACCAGTCACTGGTTGAGACTGGACAACATATCTGATATTAGAATAGTGGCCTTGCCGATGGCCTTTTCTTTGTCCAATATATTCCAATTCGTTGTTCTGATGTTTATTTTAAGAAAAAGATGGATCAGGGGGTTTTTAAAAGATCTTTTTATCTTTTCGGCCAAAACATTATTGGCCTCATTGATCATGGCTTTCTTTGTTTACACGACTCTATACTATATAGCTGACCTGGTTGACATGACTCGAGCCATCGGCGTGGGGTTGCAGATGATGGTCGCCATGGCCGTTGGCGGGTTGAGCTATCTGATTGCCAGCTATTGGCTTAATCGTCAGGTACTGGTTCAGATCACCGGCGCCCTGAAAAGAGAAATCAAAAGATGATGTCTGAAAATATTAGAAACTTTGTGATCATTAGCCATGTTGACCACGGCAAATCAACCTTGGCCGATCGTTTTTTAGAGATAACCGGGACGGTGTCGGCGGTGAAAATGAAGGCCCAGTTTTTGGATCGGATGAGCCTGGAAAAGGAAAAAGGCATTACCATCAAAATGCATCCGGTCAGAATGGATTATCACTGGTCGGGTCGGCTTTGGACCCTTAACCTGATTGACACCCCTGGTCATGTTGACTTTAGCTATGAAGTGTCTCGGGCCTTGGCGGCCGTTGAAGGAGCGGTTCTTTTAGTTGATGCTTCTCAGGGAATTCAGGCCCAGACACTGGCCAATCTGCGATTGGCTCAAGAGCAGGGCCTGGTTATTATTCCGGCTATTAATAAAATAGATCTGCCTCAGGCCGAGGTTGGTCGGGCTAGGGATGAACTAGCGGCCGTGGCTGGGGTGTCGACTGATCAAATTTCTTTGATCTCAGCCAAAAGCGGAAAGGGGGTTGAGGATCTTTTGCGGAGGGTGGTTGACGAGATTCCGCCTCCGACTTCGACCATCAATGAATTTCAGGGATTGGTGTTTGATTCCCACTATGATCATTTTCAAGGAATTATTGCCTATATTCGAGTCTTTAGCGGATCAATTGTTCCCGGCAAAAGATTTGTTTTAGGGGCTAGCCGGGCCGCGGGTGAGATTAAGCAAATCGGAGTTTTTAAGCCAGAAATGGTTGCCCGAGACTCTCTAGTTTCCGGAGAGATAGGTTACATCGCCACCGGCTTCAAAGAATCAGGCCTGGTCAGGGTTGGCGACACTTTGATGGTTTCAGATCAATTGATTGATCAGTTGTCGGGCTATCGCGAGCCCCAACCAATGGTTTTCAATGGTTTCTATGCTCAAAATCAGGGCGGTTTTGAGTTGTTGAAATCATCTTTAGAGAAGCTTAAACTGAATGATCCGGCCCTGACTTTTGAGGTCGAGAAGCGCGAAGGCCTGGGGAAAGGTTTCCGGGTTGGTTTTCTGGGATTGTTGCATGCCGAGATAGCTGCCAGAAGGTTAGAAGAGGAGTTTGGTTTGGACCTGGTTATTACCTCGCCGATGGTCAACTACCGGGTTAAAAAATCGGGAAAAGATGCCAAGATTATTAATTCAGCCGCTGATTGGCCTGAATGTTTCGAGCTGGAGTGGGTTGAAGAACCCTGGGCTGAATTAAAAGTGGTTGTTCCCCGTCGCTGGCTGGGTCAGGTTATGGAGGTGCTGGGGGCCATGGAGGGATCTTTTCAGGAGCAGCGGTATCTACCGGCGGAAAAATTCATCTTGGTCTATCAGACACCCCTAAGGTGTGTCATGGCTGGCTTTGATGATGTGTTGAAAAGCGCCACCGAGGGTCATGCCTCGGCCAGCTATCGGTTGATCGATTATCATCGGGCCGACTTGGTTAAGGTTGAGGTATTATTAGCCGGGGAACCGAAAGAAAGTCTTTCGCGGATCGTTTCCAGGGCTCAAGCCTATCGGGAAGGCCGGCGCCTGGTTGACCGCCTTAAAGACGTTTTGCCAGCCGAACAGTTTATGATTATAATTCAGGCCCGGGTTGATGGCCGAATAATCGCCCGACAGACGGTTAAGGCTCGAGGCAAGAACGTTACCGCTCCTCTTTATGGCGGCGATTGGAGTCGGAAGAAAAAACTTTTGGTCAAACAAAGAGAGGGCAAAAAGAGGCTGGCCCAAGCCGGTCGGGTTAATTTAACGCCGGAGGTATTTCTAGAAATGTTGAAGAGTTAATCAGTTGTTCTATAATAAAACATGGCTGATTACTGGCGACCAAGGTCTAAAAAGAGAAGTCATCGATGGTTTTGGGTGGTGATCACTCCGGTTTTAATCGCGATCTTTTTCTTTGCCAGACAGAATCTGTTGCTTAATCAGAGAAGGTTGGTGCAGAAAGATGAGATTGCTAAACTGGAGATGGAGCGGCAACTTCTGGAGCGGGAGAAAAACGAGTTAGAACGGCGGCTGGAGGTAGTCGATCGAGAAGATTTCTTGGAGAGAGTGGCTCGTGAAAGGCTAAACTTGAAAAGGCCGGATGAGAAAGTAGTGGTTTTTGAGGTTGAACCAGATTTAGTTGCAGCTGAAGAAGCAGAAATTAAACCAGGGTTCTGGAGCAGATTTAAGGCCAAGGTATTTAGTTTTTTTAAGCGGCAGTAGTTCAGGGGCAGAACGTCTGCTTCCCAAGCAGAAGGTCACGGGTTCAATTCCCGTCTGCCGCTCCAGAATTAAACTTTCAGATTTTTTGCCTGCCGTTTCGGCGGCGCTTTGCGC
>CAZUSP010000007.1:21998-24813 GCA_964623505.1 uncultured Candidatus Saccharibacteria bacterium | reverse complement strand
ACGGGGCTTGATCCTTTTTTTAGTCATTCGAACGCCCTCAACCACGACTCTGTCTTTTTTGCTCAAAACCTTGAGCACCCGCCCCTTCCGGCCGCGATCTCTTCCGCCGATCAATAAAACATTGTCTTTTTGCCTGATTTTCATACTACTTCTTGGGCTAAAGAATAGATCCGAGCGAATCCCTTTTCCCGAAGCTCTTTTGGGATCGGACCGAAGATGCGCTGACCTCTTGGTTCTTTTTCTTTGGCCAAGATAACAGCGGCGTTGTCACTGAAAGAAACATAACTGCCATCCGGTCGACGGTAGGGCTTTTTCTGCCTGACCACCACCGCCTTGACCACCTCATGCATTTTGGTTTCTTTCCGGGGTTCAGCTTTTTTCACCACAACCGTGATGATATCGCCAATTCGAGCATAGCGGCGACCCGTCCCGCCCGGCACTCTGATGCATTGAACTTCTTTGGCCCCGCTGTTATCAGCAATTGTTAATCTGGTTTGAACCTGGATCATGATTCTTTTTTAACGATGCGCCAGCGCTTTCGGCGGCTTAACGGCCGACACTCTTGAATCGCCACCTTATCGCCGACTTTAAACTTATTTTCCGGATTATCGGCAAAATATTTTTTATGGGTCCGATATCTTTTCCGATAATGCGGATGCTCTTTCAGGGTTTCAACCAAAACCACGACCGTGCCGGTCATTTTGTCTGAAACCACTACTCCGTTTAATATCTTCTTAGACATGGTTTTTTTCTTTCAAAATGGTCAAAAGGCGAGCAATCTCCTTCTTGGCCTTGTTAATGGAGTGATTGTCGGCCAGCCTTCCACTGGCTGCCTTGAACTTCAACTCTCTCAACTGAGCCCGCCTTTCTTTTAAAATAGTGTGCAGTTCTTTCTCTTTTTTATTCTTCAACTCCCCTGTTTTCATGACTCTCTTTTAATAAATTTAGTTTTGACCGGAAGTTTATGAGCAGCATTATCCAGGGCCTTTCGGGCAGTGTCTTCGTTCAATCCATCCACCTCAAAAATTATTCGGCCCGGCTTCATCGGCACCACATAATGGTCAACATCGCCTTTGCCGCCGCCCATCCCCACCTCCACTCCTTTGAAAGTCACCGGCTTATCAGGGAAAACCCGAAGCCAGACCTTGCCGCCTTTCTTCAAATAACGAATAATAGCCCGGCGAGCTGCTTCCAGCTGCCGAGAGGTGATCCAGCGAGCACTCATGGCCTTCAGGCCATAGCTGCCAAAATTAAGCTCGGTGCCTCTTCGAGCCACCCCTCTGGTTCTTCCCTTATGCCACTTGCGATGTTTTACCTTTTTCGGAACAAGCATGATTATTCTTCAATTTTCTCTTCTGGTTTCTCTCCAAGATATATCCAAACCTTGACGCCGATAGTTCCATAAGTGCAGCGGGCTTCCGCCAAAGCGTAATCGATATCGGCCCGGATGGTTTGCCGAGGCATCTGGCCTTCGTGCATAGTTTCTTGGCGGGCGATCTCGGACCCATCAAGCCGCCCCGAGACCATAATGCGGACTCCTTTCGCTTCCCTGGTCTCTATCACTTTCTGCAAAGCCTGGGTAACAGCTCGACGAAAACGAACTCTTTTCTCAAGCTCCTGGGCAACCCACTGCCCGGTCAGCGCCGCTGAGGTCCAGGGATTTTTGATCTCTTCGATCTGAATCTGGATCTTCATCGGGTCCCGGGTCATCTTTTTCATCGTCTTCAATATCTTCATCTTAAGCTCTTCCACCTTTTCTCCGCCCCGGCCAATGACTAAACCCGGCCTGGCAGTATAAATAACGATCTTCATCTCCTCCCGTCCCGAACGAATTATTTTAATATTAGCCACGCCGGCCGACATCAGTTCTTTGGCCAAAAGCCGGCGCAAGGCCAACTCTTCTCGTAAAAAACGAGATTGATTTTTCTCATAAAATCCCTGGCTGTCCCAGTCTTTCATCCATCTGATCCGAAAAGCTTTCGGGTGAACTTTGTGCGACATATTTTATTTTGTTTTTTTGGCCGATCTTCTGACTTTTTCCGCCCGAACCTTTTTCTTGGTCGTTATTTGGCCGGACAAAACCATGGTAATATGGGCGGTCTTTTTCTGAATAGACACCGTCCGCCCCCTTGACTCGGCCCGGAATCTCTTAAACATTGGCCCCTCGTCAACCGTTATCTGGCCGACAACCAGATTTTCCGGTTCAAGCTTGAAATTGTGACGAGCGTTGGCCACGGCCGAATCCAGTAGCTTAGTCATTGGTTTGGCCGGCGCCTTAACGGCAAACTTCAATATTTGGCGGGCTTCTTCCACCGATTTGCGGCGAATCAGATCAGCGACCAATCTAACTTTCCGCGGAGCGATCCGTAATCGACTTAATTTGGCCGTTACTTTTATCTCCGTCATGCTTCCTTTTTTGTTTCGCTTTCTAACTCACGTTGAATACGGCCGCCATGGCGAACAAACTTAGTAGATGGCGAAAACTCCCCCAGCTTGTGTCCGACCATCGACTCATGAACAACCACCGCGACGAAATCCTTTCCGTTGTGCACCTCAAAAGTATAACCGATCATGTCCGGAATAATGGTGCAGTGTCGCGACCAGGTGCGAATCCTCTCCTTCCTCTTATCCCTAACCCGACCCATTTTCTTCAAAACTGTCGGGTCAACATAGGGTCCTTTTTTTAAACTGCGTGGCATAATTATCTCTTTGTTTTACGACGTTTTAAAATAAGCTTGTTCGACGACTTCTTTTTCCTTCTGGTCTTGACCCCATAAGCTATCCGACCCCACTTGGTTTTGGGATGCTTAAGCCC